>JBJTFB010000259.1:0-12000 GCA_046093205.1 Acidimicrobiales bacterium | reverse complement strand
TCGCGGACCAGGCGGCTGTCGGCCTGCCACACCGCCTCGAAGCCCTTCGACTCGGCGTACCTCACGTACTCCATGCCCTCGGCGATGGGGTGGGCGTCCTGCAGGTAGAGGGCGGCGGGGCTGGTCATGGTGGTCCTCGGTCCGGTCAGTCGCTGTCGTCGGTGTGCTTCGGCTTCATCGGCAGTGTCGTGCGCCAGGTGACGTCAGCATCGCGCAGTGCGGCTGCCACCGCATGGGCGGTGGGCACGAGGCCGATCTCGCCGACGCCCTTGATGCCGTAGGGGCTGCGGGGCTGAGGGCACTCCACGATACGCACGTCCACGGGCGGCATGTCCTTTGCACGGATGATGCCGAGCGAACGCAGTGTCATGTTGGTGGGGAAGCCGTTCTCGTCGCTCGGGAAGTCCTCGGTGAGCGCGTAGCCGAGACCCATGTGCACCGCCCCCTCGATCTGACCCTCGCAGAGCGTGGGGTTCACCGCGCGACCGACGTCGTGCACCGCAACCACCTTCTCGATGGCCTGCGTGTCGGGGTCCATGACCACCATCTGCGCCGCGTAACCGAAAGCGGAGTGAATCGTGGGGTTCGGGTGTTCGGGGTCGCCGAGGTGGTGCGTCCAGTCCACGACGTGCTCGCCGCAGTGGTCGACCTCCGGCGCGCAGTCTGCAGCCTTGGCTGCGTCGCATGCGGCCTTCACGCTGGCTGCTGCCATCAGGGTGCCGCGCGAGCCGGTGGTCTGGCCGAAGCCCAGCTGGCGGGTGGTGTCCACCAGCACGCGGATGCGTGAGGGGTCGATGCCGAGTTCCTCCACGGCCACCTGCAGTGCCACCGTGTGCACGCCCTGGCCCATCTCTGTCCAGCCGTGGCGCACCTCCACCGTGCCGTCGTCGCAGAAACGCACGACCGCGCGTGTGACCTCGCGGAACCCGTTTCCGAGACCCGAGTTCTTGAGCCCGAGCCCTAGCCCGACGGCCTTGCCTGCGGCGACCGCGGCGTCGTAGTCGGCCTTCACGTCGTCGAGGCATGTCTCGGCCCCGCGACACCCGTCGTCCATGATCTGGCCGGGTCCCCACACCTCGCCCGGCCTGATCACGTTGCGCTTGCGGATCTCCCATCCGGAGATGCCGACCTTCTCGGCGAGGCGGTCGAGGCAGCCCTCCATCGCGAACTGTGCCTGGTTGGCACCGAACCCGCGGAAGGCGCCGCACACGGGGTTGTTCGTGCGCACGGCCACGCTCGCCACGTCAACGGTGGGGGTGTGGTACGGCCCGGTTGCATGCCCGGCCGCGCGCTCCAGCACCTTCATGCCCACCGATGCGTACGAACCCGAGTCACCCACCATCCGCGCGCGCACCGCGGTCAGTTTCCCCTCGGCGTCGCACCCGGCCCAGTACTCCATGAGGATGGGGTGGCGCTTGGCGTGGATGAGCAGGCTCTCCTCGCGCGAGAGGGTGCACTTCACCGGCCGCTGCAGCAGCCATGCCGCCAGTGCGGTCTGGCCCTGGTTCGACATGTCCTCCTTGCCGCCGAACGCGCCGCCGTTCGAAACCAGTTCCACGGTGACCCTGTCGGTCGGCACGTCGAGCAGCGCGCAGATCTGGTCGCGGTCGTCCCACACTCCCTGGCCGCCCGAGTACACATGCATCGTGCCCGAGTCCGGGTCGGGGACCGCGAGCGTGCTCTCCGGTTCGAGGAAGGCGTGCTCGATGCGCTGCGTGCGGAATGTCTCGTGCACCACGTGCGCACTTGCGGCGAGTGCGGCGTCAGCGTCGCCGCGTGCGTACTCGCTGCGGGAGAGAACGTTCGAGTCCGTGCCGTGCACCGCGATCTCGGGGTCGTCGATCGCCGCGACCGCGTCCACGATGGGTCGCAACGGCCGGTAGTCGACCTCCACGAGCTTCGCGGCGGCCCGCGCGTTCACCTTGGTGTCGGCGACGACAATCGCGAGCACGTCGCCCGCGTACGAGGTGCGCTCGCCCTCGCCGATGAAGACGGGCCAGTCCTTGTGGATGATGCCGACCTTGTTCTGCCCCGGCACGTCGCGCCGTGTGTACACCGCGACGATGCCAGGCGCCGCCTCGGCGGCCGTCGTGTCGATGCGCAGGATGTCCGCGCGCACGTGCGCGGTGAGATGGAGCGCCCCGTGCAGCATGCCGTCGACGCGCATGTCGTCCACGTAGTGGCGGTCGCCCAGCGCGAGCAGCGTGGATTCGTACTTCACCCCGCGCGAGCCGATGCCGCCCGGCCGGCACACCTCGACGGGTGTGCCCTTGGCGACGGTCTCGATCGCATCCAGCACCTTCACGTACCCGGTGCACCTGCACAGATGCGCGCCGAGGTGGCGTGCCATGTCCGACCGCTTGAGGTCGGCACCCTTCTTGTCGATCTGTGACTTCGCGCGCATCACGATGCCGGGAATGCAGAAGCCGCACTGCAGTCCGCCGCACGCGGCGAATGCGTTCGCGTAGCGCTCCCGCTCGTCCCCGTCGACGCCCTCCAGGGTGGTGACCGACCTGCCCTCGGCGCGGGCCACCGGGTACTGACAGCTCACCTGGGCCTTTCCATCGATCATGACGGTGCAGCAACCGCACTGACCGGACGGGGAGCAGCCGTCCTTGGCGGAGGTGATGCCCAGCTCCTCGCGGAGGGCGGCGAGCAGGTGGGGGTGGTCCGACCTCACGCGCACGGGGGTGCCGTTCACCTCGAAGGACACGGTGGACACTGCGTCGGCAACCTCGCTCATGCGCTGACTTTACAAAATGTCAAGCCCGAATCCCTGTCCTGCAAGGGCCAAACGTCCGGGAACCCAGATGTTCTGTGGTCGCTCCCTACCGAGGAGTAGGGGACGTAGTGTCCTTCTCGTGGCGCATGGGGGTATCCGCCGGACAGTGACCGTGTCCGCTCTGGTGCTCATCGTCGTGCTGCTCACGGGTCTCGCGCCGATCTGGCTGCCCTTCGCGGCCCTGTACGACCTCGTCCGCGGCAAGCGGCGCCTGCCCACCATGCGTCTCCTTTCATTCGGTCTGCTGTGGGCATGGAACGAACTTGCCGGGGTCACCGCGCTGTTCGGCATCTGGCTCCTCGGGCAGGGCCGCAACCGCGCCGCGCACTACGCGGTGCAGGCATGGTGGTGCCGCAACATCATCGTGTCCCTCCGCATCACGGTGGGGCTGCGTATCGAGGTGATCGGTGCCGAGCACGCCGGCCGCGGCCCGTACGTCGTGCTCGCACGGCACGCGAGCCTCGCCGACTCCATCATCAGCTGCTTCGTCGTGAACAACACGATGGGGCTGAACCCGCGGTACGTGCTGAAGAGCGACCTCATGAACGTGCCGTGTCTGGACATACTCGGCCACCGCACACCGAACTGTTTCGTGCACCGCGGCACCGGCAACGTGCAGGCCGAGCTCGAGGCGCTGTCGACGATGATGGAGGGGCTCACCGAGGGTGATGCCGCAGTCATCTTCCCCGAGGGGAGCAGGGCGAACCCGTCGAAGCAGGAACGCGAGCTCAACCGTCTTGCCGAGCGCCACCCCGAGAGGCACTCGCGGTTGTCGGGGCTCCGGCGACTGTTGCCGCCCAAACCTGCCGGTGCAGGCGCCCTGCTGGCGGCGGCCCCGCATGCCGACGTGGTCACCGTGTGGCATGAGGGCCTCGACGGCCTCGACACCTTCCCGGGGATGCTGGAGGCCCTCTCGGAGCGTTCCGTGAGGGCACACGTGGTGGTCACGTTCCATCCGCGGGCCGAGGTTCCCTCGGGTGCCGGTTTCGAGGAATGGATCGACCGCAGATGGGTTGAAATGGACGACGCCGTGGCAATGTTCGCCCAGGTGCCCGGAGTATGAGGGAGTGAACCATGGGAACAGCGATGCTTGCCTCCGCACTCGCAATCGTCACGGTGATGCTCACCACATGGGTGATCAGCGTGATGATCAAGAACGCATCCATCGTCGACATCGTGTGGGGCCTCGGCTTCGTGGTGGTGGCATGGACCGTGCGGTTCGCCGTTGACGGAGACGACGCACGTCAGAACCTGCTGACGCTGCTCGTCACCCTGTGGGGGCTGCGGCTCGCGCTGTACCTCGGGAGGCGCAACATCGGCCACGGCGAGGACTTCCGCTACGTGCTGATGCGCCGCAAGCACGGCGCACGCTTCCCGCTCGTCAGTCTCTACACGGTGTTTGCGTTCCAGGGCGCACTGATGTGGGTGGTGTCCCTGCCGGTGCAGCTGGGCCAGGCCGATGACGGTGTCCCGGTGGGCCCCCTCGCTGTGACCGGCGTGCTGATATGGGTGGTCGGTTTCCTGTTCGAGACTGTCGGTGACGCACAGCTCGCCCGTTTCAAGAAGGACCCCGCGAACGCGGGGAAGGTGATGGACAGGGGGCTCTGGAGCCTCACCCGTCACCCGAACTACTTCGGCGACGCGGTGCAGTGGTGGGGCATCGGCATCGTCGCTGCGGAGGCCGGCACGGCGGCAATCGGTCTCGTAGGTCCGGTCGTGATGACGTTCCTGTTGACGCGCGTGTCCGGTGTGCCGATGCTCGAGCACAGCATGGCCAAGCGCCGACCCGGCTACGAGGACTACGTGCGCCGCACGAGCGCGTTCTTCCCCCGGCCGCCACGCCGGGCCTGAGGCCGCCTCAGCCGGCCAGCGCCTGGGTGAAGTCGGCGAGGAGATCGTCGGCGTTCTCGAGGCCCACCGAGACCCGCAGGAGCCCGTCAGTCACCTGCATCGTGGAGAGGTCACCGGCTGACAGCCCGGCGTGCGTGCTGGTGGCCGGGTGGCACACGAGGGTCTCGGGGCCGCCGAAGCTGGTCGCAGGTCGTGCGAGGCGCAAACGCGAGATCACCGACCGGCAGGCATCTGTGCCGCCGTCGATGTCGAGCGCGAGTAACGTGCCGCCCATGCGCATCTGCGCGCGGGCAAGCCGGTGCTGCGGGTGGCTGTCGAGGAACGGATGGATCGTGGAGCGCACACGCGGGTGCGACGCCAGTGCGTTGCCGAGCCGCAGCGCAGTGGTGTGCTGGTGTGCGGTCCGCACGGCGAGCGTGCGCATGCCACGGAGTGCGTTCAGCGCATCGTGGGGCGAGGCCACGGCACCATGCATGACCGAGTAGGCCCACACCTCGTCGAGAAGCTCCGCAGAACCCGCAACCACGCCGAGCAGGGCGTCGTTGTGGCCACCGATGCCCTTGGTGGCCGAGTGCAGCACGATGTCGACACCGAAGTCGAGCGGGCGCTGTCCGAGCGGCGTGGCCATCGTGGAGTCGACCATGGTGAACGGGCCCCTGATGGCGCCGAGCTCGGAGAGGTCAGTGAGTGCGAGGCGCGGGTTCGACGGTGACTCCGCGATGACGAGCATGGTCCGGCCGGGCTGCACCGCCGCGGCGAAAGAACCGGGCGAGGTGGGATCCACGAACGTCACGTCGATGCCGAACCTGGTGCACGGCCCGCGCAGGAAACTCATCGTGGCCCCGTACAGGTTGTTCTGGGCCACGATGTGCGAACCGTTGCCGCAGAGTGCCAGTACCACCGAAGCAATCGCCCCCATGCCGGAGGCGAAGGCCAGCGCGGACTCGGCACCCTCGAGCGCTGCGACTGCCTCCTCGAACTGTCGCACCGTGGGGTTCGAGTAGCGGCTGTACAGGCCGTCCTGGCGCACCCCGGTTGCGCGGCGCGAGGTGTCATCGAGCCCCTCCGTCTGCCACACCGTGGTGGGCCACAGGGCAGGAGCGAGTGAACCGGAGTCCCCGCGGCCGGCGGTCACGGCGGTGGTCTCGGGAGAATCCGTCACACGACAAGGCTAGTGACGCCGCATTGGGTGTGACCGGGGGATTCGCGCGGACAGGGCCAGGGACGCGTCCCCACCCTCCGAAAGACACTGGAGTAGTGTCCAACCCATGATTTCGTATCTCGACGCCGGCACCGGCTCCATGATCGTGACCGCCATCGCGGGTGGTGTCGCCGGCATCGGCGTGGCCTTCAAGATGGGGATGGCCCGCCTGAAGTCGAAGGTCACCGGCAAGCCGATGCCCGAGAGCGACCCCGAGGACACCGGGTCGCAGTCCGCACACGACTGAACCCATGCCCTCCGTCCAGCAGGACCCCGGTTCGTTTCGTGACCCCCTGAGCCGGGTCTTCGTCGGCCCCGACGCCGTGGTGCGGGCCTTCACTTCGGCGGGCAAGGCCGACCTCGATGCCGTCTGGCAGAAGAAGTCGGTGCAGGCTGCCCTCGCGAGCGGAGACCTCATCTCCTCGTCGGTCGTCGACCCCGCGTCCGTGGGCCTCGGTGACCCGTGGGCCGCGGCGATGACGCACCCGCGCGTTCCCTTCATCTCCTACCCGTACGAGTGGACGTTCTCGATGCTGAAGGATGCCGCTCTCCTGCAGTTGCGGCTCACCCGGGCCGCGCTGGCCGACGGCGTGGGACTGAAGGACGCAACCCCGTACAACGTGCAGTTCATCGGGTCGCGCCCGCAGTTCATCGATGCAGGGTCCTTCGAGGTGCGCCGCAAGTCTGACCCCTGGTACGGCTACCGGCAGTTCTGCGAGATGTTCCTCTACCCGTTGATGCTGCAGTCGTACCTCGGCGTCGGCTTCCAGCCCCTGCTGCGCGGTGCGGTCAACGGCATCAGTCCCGACACCATGCGCAAGCTGCTGCCGGGGAGCATCCGTCACCCGCGCAAGGGCAGGCTCACGCACGTGGTGCTGCATGCCGCCGCGCAGAACCGGTTCGCGGACTCCGACACCGACGTGAAGAAGGAGGCGGCGAAGGCCGGCATGAGCGCGGCCGTTCTCGACGCCACGCTGCGCAAGCTTGAGAAGCTCGTCGGCTCGCTCACGCTCGGTGACAGGAAGTCGACGTGGTCGGAGTACACGGAACGTGCCCACTACACGGAGAACAGCCTTGACGAGAAGGAGCGGTTCGTGCGCGATGCGGTGGCGTCGTCACCGCGGCGTCTCGTGTTCGACATCGGCTGCAACGACGGCCGCTTCAGCCACATTGCCTCGGCGCACGCCGACCATGTGGTGGCGATGGATGCCGATCCGTTGGTCGTCGACCGCCTCTACAACTCGCTCAGGTCGCAGGGCAACGAGAAGATCCTGCCCCTGTACGTGGACATGTCGGACTCCGGCGGTGGCATCGGTTGGAGGGGCAGGGAGCGCCCCGGGGTCTTCGACCGCGGTCGACCGGACATCGTTCTGTACCTCGCCGTCATCCACCACGTGGCCATCACGTTCAACATCCCGGTCTCCGCGCAGCTCGACATGCTCGCCGACCTCTCGCCCGACATCGTGATCGAGATGCCGCACGCGGATGACCCCATGGTGCGCAAGCTGCTCACCAACAAGCGCGACGGAATCCACTCGGACTTCACACTGGACGAGTTCGAGCGCCTGTTGAACGAACGCTTCACCGTGCGCTCGAGGATGCTCCTGTCGAGCGCCACCCGCACCATCTTCCATGCGACCCGCAGGGGCTGAGCGTCCGCGGGGGAGTGACCCTGTTCGCCGATAGCATCGGCGCGGTGCGGTTCGCCGCACCTGGCGACGTGGCGGAATGGCTTACGCAGCGGCCTGCAAAGCCGTTTATCCGGGTTCGATTCCCGGCGTCGCCTCCACTGTCGGGGATAATGCCCCATGACGACACACCACTCATGGCGACCTTCCACCCCACGGATAGCCCCGGTCAAGAACCCCACCGACGAGGTTCGTGAGGCGTATCTCGGCGGACTTGCGGGTCCGGATGGCGAACCACTGAACATCTTCTCCACCCTGGCCCACAACCCGAAGTTGCTGAAGCGCTTCACACGGTATGCGGGCTGGTTCCTGAACAAGGGGCTGCTGCCGCCGAGGGAGCGAGAGATTGTCATCCTGCGGGTGGGCTGGAACTGCCGGTCAGAGTACGAGTTCGGCCAGCACACGGTCATCGGCCTGCGCGAGGGGCTCACCCCGGTGGAGATTGCCGCGCTCACCCGTGATGCCGGCGGGCACCCGTGGACCGGCCGCGACGCCACGCTCATCGCAATGTGCGACGACCTGTGCACGGATGACTGCGTGTCGGACGGCGTGTGGACCGCACTTGCCGCCGACTGGAATGAGGCCGAGTTGGTGGAGCTCGTGATGCTCGCGGGCACGTACCGGCTGGTCTCCGGTTTCCTCAACACGATGGGCGTGCAGAGAGACGCAGGCGTGCCCGGCTTCCCGAACTATGGTTCATAACGTGATGTCTGCATCGAACCGATTCCGTCTTCTCATCGGGTCACTCCCGATCGTTGCCGTGGTGCTCGTCGCCCGCTACCTGATGCAGGAGGTGTGGGAGATCGGGGAGGTTGCCGGGTTCGGCGAGATCGGGTCGGTCATCACCGGTGTCACGCTCATCCTCGGTTTCATGTTGGCCGGTGTGCTGGCCGACTACAAGGAGTCCGAGCGTCTGCCGGCGGTGCTCGCCGGTGCACTTCTGGGGTTCGCGGGCACGGTTGCGGCGGCCCTCGAGGTGAAGGACCAGGACCCCGCCTGGGCACGTCGCCGCGTGGCGACATTCGGCACCGCACTGCAGGACTGGCTGCACGGGCGCATCGACGACTCCGCCATGTGGGCGGCGCATGCCGACATGGGGCGCACCATCACGGAGGCCGAACGTGCCGGCATCGGCACCCACTACGTGGGCCGCCTGCTCACCGTGAACGGCGAGCTCGCCTCCACGCTGAACCGGGTCGCGGTGATCCGCAACACCTCGTTCATCCAGTCGGGCTACGTGTTGATGGCCTTCCTTGTGGGCGTGCTGCAGGTGTCACTGGCGGTCGTGACGTTCCCGTCGACCGTGATGTCGTGGATCGCGCCCGCGGTGCTCAGCCTTGCGTATGCGTACCTGCTGCTGCTCGTGCGCGACCTCGACAACCCGTTCGGGCACGGTGAGAACGACGGTGCCGGCAGCGGCGCTGACGTGGACATCGCCCCCGTCACGAATGCGGTCGCCGCACTGAACGCCGGGTGATTAGTCGGTGGTGATCGGCACGCGGTGACCGTGGGCCGGGGCACCGTTCATCTTGATCACGATCTCGAGGATGCCGTCGCGGTAGTTGGCCTTCACGTCCTTCTCCGATGCCGTCCGCGGAAGCGGGACGATGCGGGTGAACGACCCGTACTGGAACTCCGTGCGGTAGTGGCGCACGTCCCCTGACTTCTCGTGGCGCTCGCGGTGGATGATCAGCTGGAGCTGGTTGTTGGCCACGGTGAGCTCCACGTTCTTCTGCACGTCGATGCCGGGCACCTCGGCCCGGATGACGTAGTTGCTGTCGCGCTCGAACTCCTCGATGCGCACGTCGAACTCGCCCGCGCCGTCCCAAATGGAGGACCAGGGGAAGAACGGCCGTTCCATGCGCCATGGCCAGTCGAGCGCCGTTTGTGGTCTGGTGAGCAGTGACATGTTGTTCCTATTCGTCGGTGGGATGTTGTGAGCCGGTGGGTCGGGCCGGTCGACGGGGAACGTAGGGGAGGTCGCGGCGGTGCGGAAGGGGCCGGGTACCGATGGGTAGGAACGTCCCGCTGCGGGACGAGACACGTGCCGCCTGCGCGTGGCTTGCATCCTTGCAGACTGCAAGAAAACCACGCTGGGACTGGCGTTTGTGCCGATGTGAATGTGTGACGGGATGGTGACATTGGTGTGACGTTGGTCTACTCTGTGTGACGACCACCACACCGGTGGTCCACCTAACGGGGGTAGCACATGACCATCAGACGGAAGAAGTGGGGTGTCGCTCTTGCGGTCGCATTGACAGCATCGGCGATGGCCACGACGACCCAGGCGGCCGGCAAGCCGTCTGCCAAGCCGAAGCAGGGCGGAGAGATCACATACGGCATTCAGTCGACGATCTCCGGCTGGTGCTTCTCTAACGCACTGGAGGGCGGCCCGCTCGGTGCCACCCGCATGGTGTACGAGAGCCTCGTCGACCGTGACTCGCGCGGCAACTTCATCGGCCAGCTCGCAGAGAGCTGGGAGTCCTCTGCCGACGGAAAGGTCTGGACGTTCAAGCTGCGCCCCGGCATCAAGTACTCGAACGGCGAGGACTTCAACGCCGAGAGCGTGAAGCAGAACATCGACATCGGCCGCGGCGACGTGACGGCGAAGAACTTCAGCCTCACACCGGGCAAGTCATACGGTTCCACCGGTGTCGGCGTGAACGCCAACATCACGAAGGTCGAGGCGGTCGACACCACCACCGTGAGGATCACGCTCGAGCGTGCCGACTTCGACTTCATTGGTCTGATGTACCGTGCCGGTCGCTACGTGATGCGCGCGCCCGCCCAGATCGCGGACAACAACACCTGCACCACCAACGGCATCGGCACCGGCCCGTTCAAGGTTGTGTCGTACAACCCGAACGAGCTCGTGGTGGAGCGTAACCCGCTCTACTGGCGCAAGGATGCCAACGGTACCCAACTGCCGTACCTGAACAAGATCACCGTGGTGGTCGTGAAGGAGGCCTCGCAGCGCGCCGCGGCACTGCGCAAGGGTGTGCTCGACGTGGCGTACTTCGCCACAGGCGACGCCACGTTCATCAAGGACCTCCAGAAGCGCAAGAGCGTGGTGAAGGAGTACCGGGGCAACCCCGCCTCGTGGGGTTCCTGGGTTCCCAACCAGAACAAGGCCGGCTCGCCGTTCAAGTACCTGAACTGCCGCCTCGCCGCCGCCTACGCAGTGGACTGGAACGCCTACAACAAGCTCCGTTTCCGTGGCCTCGGCACCGTCAACGGATCGTTCGTCGGCACCACGCACGTCATGTACACCAAGAACGGTGCACCCGGTTACAGCGTCGAGAAGGCCAAGGAGTACGTGGCGAAGTGCAACCAGGACCTCGGTTCGGCCGGACCGTTCAAGATCACCCTGTACGCCGACACCAGCAGCCAGTCGCTGAACAACGTGAAGGCCGTGCAGAAGTACATGGAGGCCGCAGGCATCCTGTTCAACCCGATCTTCCAGGCTGAGTCCGCGGTGCTGATCGCCTCGATCTACCGTGCGGCGGGCAACTCCTACGACTTCGCGCAGGGCACACCTGCCGAGGGCTCGGGCTCGGGCTACGTGCTTCCGTTCTTCGTGACCGGTGCCTTCCCGGCGAACAGCACCAACCCCATCGCCACCTCGGCGCTGGGCAAGGGTTACAACAAGGTGATCGCACTGGGCAACCACAGCGACACCAACGTGGACAACCTGCTGTACGCCGCACAGGGCACCGCGAACCCGACGGAGCGCAAGAAGAAGTTCCAGGAGGCCACTGCGTACATCCAGTCGCAGGCCGTGGCCATCCCGACGGTGCACACCGGCTCCTTCGTGTTCGTCAACAACAAGTCCAAGCTGATGGGCATCGGGACCTTCAAGAACCCCGACGGCAAGACCTTCTCGCCGACCAAGGACATCAAGGGCTTCGAGTGGACGGGAATCTGGCAGAACAAGTAGCCAGACCTGACTCAGGACCGCGAGGGGCGGTGGCTGCGAAGCCACCGCCCCTTTCGCGGTCCCGGGCCCGCGTTCGGGTCACTTCGGCCTGCCGTTTAGTGTGAAGCCCATGAAGGTTGCACTCACCATCGCAGACCACCTCCGCCGCGCCGAGCAGGTGTTCGGGGAACGGGTGGCAGTGGTGGATGAACCCGACCAGCCGGCCGCCCCGTGGGGCGAGATCACGTACTCGCGCATGGCGGAACTGGCCCGTGCACAGGCAGCAGGCCTCGATGCACTCGGGGTGCCGTTCGGTGCGCGGGTGGCTGTGGTGAGTCAGAACTCGGCGCGACTTCTCACCTCGTTCTTCGGCGTGAGCGGTCACGGCAGGGTTCTGGTGCCGATCACGAAGCGGTGACGGGCTGTCACCGACCGCAGGGCATCGTCAAGTTCGGGGTCGACCAGCAGCACGTCGGCACCGCAGTGCTCCACGATGTAGGCGACCTCCTCGGCCACCAGACGGACGTTGATCGGCACCAGAACCCTGCCGTGACCGCTCACG
>JBJTFB010000258.1:0-5430 GCA_046093205.1 Acidimicrobiales bacterium | reverse complement strand
GGTACGTGAGACCGAAACCCTCGGCGGCACGGAAGGCGTCCTTCTCGCGGGAGCGGGTGGTCTCCACGTTCGCGTAGTCCACCTCCACCATCTCGAACAACGGCTCGGCCGGTTCGGTGCTCACCATGCCGATCATCAGCCAGCCGCAGGTGGCCGTGCTGTCCACCGACGCGGTGCGCAAACGCCCCGTGGTGATCGATGTGCCCGGTGGCGGCGAGTCGATTGCCATCCACCCCGTGGGCAACCTCGCGATGGCGTGGGACCACCGGCACCAGCAGGCCCTGGTAATCGAGGTCGACCGCCACACCGAGGTCGACGTAGCGGTGCACCACCAGCTGGTCCCCGGCGACGGAGGCATTCATGTGCGGGAAGTCCGCGATGGCATCCACCACGGCGCGCGCGACGAACGGCAGGTACGTGAGACCGAAACCCTCGGCGGCACGGAAGGCGTCCTTCTCGCGGGAGCGGGTGGTCTCCACGTTCGCGTAGTCCACCTCCACCACGCTGAAGGCATGCGGGCTCACACCCTTGCTCATCAGCATGTGGGCACCGGTCGCCTGACGGATGCGCGATAGCGCCACCACCTCGTCGCGTGCACCGGGAACGATCATCGGCCGGGGAGCAACCGGCGCGGCAGAAGCAGCAGGAGCAGGCGGTGCTGCTGCAGGAGCCGTCGGTGCTGAGCCGCGTGCAGCCCCTGAATCGATGGCCGCAAGCACGTCGTCGCGGGAGATGCGGCCGCCGGGCCCCGTGCCGTTGATGCGCGAGGCATCGAGACCGTTGTCGGCAATCAGACGTCGCACCACGGGCGACAGCACCATTCCCGAGGTCGAGGATGCGGCTACAGGGGCAGGCGCGGGTGCCGGTGCCGCAGCAGGAGCAGAAGCGGGCGCAGGTTCAGGTGCAGCCGCCGGAGGTGGCGCGGGGGCCGCGGCGGGAGCCGGTGCCGCAGCAGGTGCAGGTGCGGGAGCCGCCCCTGCATCTCCCACCACTGCGATAACGGTGCCCACCGGCACGGTGTCACCCTCGGGAACGCGGATCTCCACGAGAACTCCCGCCACGGGCGAGGGCACCTCGGTGTCGACCTTGTCGGTGGACACCTCGAACAGTGGCTCATCAGCCGCGACCGTCTCGCCGATCTTCTTGAACCAACGGGTAATGGTTCCCTCGGTGACCGTCTCTCCCAGCTGGGGAAGTGCTATCTCTGCCATGTCATCGTCCTCGTCGTGTCCATCATCTCAGGAGTTGATGCTGCGCCCGGTCATCGACAGGGCGGTCTCGCCGAACAACTCCGACAGGCTGGGGTGCGGCTGGATGA
The DNA here is from genome assembly GCA_046093205.1 of Acidimicrobiales bacterium. Lineage (GTDB taxonomy): Bacteria > Actinomycetota > Acidimicrobiia > Acidimicrobiales > Ilumatobacteraceae > UBA2093. Next base: position 4,112 of record JBJTFB010000258.1, on the reverse strand, counting down.
AGTGGGCGATCTCCTCCACGTTGGCCTCCCAGTTCACCGCCAGGTACCCGCCCGAGAGCTGCTCGGTGACCCACGGCCCGCACATGTGAACGCCCAGAACCTGGCCGGCCGAGCCGTCGGGGTTCTTCTTCGCGATGATCTTCACGAGTCCGTCGATCTCGCCGAGGATCTGCGCACGGCTGTTCGCCCGGAACTGGTGCGTCGACACCACCACGTCGTGCCCTACGGCGCGTGCCTCCTCCTCACCCGGGCCGGCCCACGCGACCTCGGGCTGGCAGTAGATGGCCCACGGCACCCGCGCGTAGTCCACCGGCACCGACTTCTCGCCGAGCACCTGCTTCACAACGAGGATCGCCTCGGCGTACGCGACGTGCGCGAGCTGCGGGGTGTTGATGAGGTCACCGATCGCCCACACGTTCGGGGCCGACGTGCGGCACCACTCGTCAACCTCCACGAAACCGCGCTCCGACACCTTCACCTTCGTGGCGCCGAGGTTCAGCTGGTCGGGGAACGGACGACGGCCGACCGACACGATCACGGCATCGACCTCGAGGGTCTCGCCCTCACCGAAGGTGAGCACGGTGGAGCCACTGCCCGTGGGCGCATGGCTCCTCACCGCGACGCCGGTCTTGATGGCGATCTTCTTCTTCTGGAACGCGCGCACCACCACGTTCGCTAGGTCGGCATCGAGACCGGGGAGGATCTTCGGCAGCCCCTCGAGAATCGTGACCTCCGCGCCAAGGTCGGCGAACGTGCTCGCGAACTCGCACCCGATGGCACCGCCACCGATGACGGCGATGCGCTGCGGGATGCGGTCGAGCATCAGCACCTCGTCGCTGGTCATCACCGGGCCGCCGGGCTCGAACCCGGGGATCACGCGCGGCACCGAACCGGCCGCGAGGATGACGTTGCGTCCGCTCACCGTACTCACCGCGCCGTCGGCGGCCGTGACGGTGACGGAGTTGTCGGCGTTCAGCGCACCCACTCCGAGGAGGTACGTGACCTTCTTCGCCTTGGTGAGACCGGTGAGACCCTTCACCAGCCCATCGACGATCTTCTGCTTGCGTGCCTGGGCGGTGGCGAAGTTGGTGTCACCCACCACCGTGTCGATTCCGAACTCGTTCGCGTGCTCCGCGTGGCGACGCGCGGCGGCGGTCTCGAGGAATGCCTTCGCGGGGATGCAGCCACGGTTCAGGCACGTGCCGCCGATGGTGTCCTTCTCCACGAGGGCCACCGACAGGCCCGCCGAGGCGGCATAGAAAGCGGCCGCGTAGCCCCCGGGGCCGCCGCCGACGATCACAAGGTCGAACTGGTCAGCCATCGTGTCTCCTCTGTGTGCGGACGTGTGCCCCGGGCCTCGACAACGGTAGCCGTTAGGCGGCAGTGGACCACTGGGATTGCACTCCCGCGCGCAGGTAGGCCACGTTCACCGTGCCCTCGCTGGCGGGGAACACCACGGAGCACCGCTTGCTCGCCTCGCCCACCATCGTGCAGGCGGGTGCATCGAGTCCGTCCCACGGCCCCGACGTGGGAGCGCTGACCTCCCCGCCCGCCAGCATCCGCCAGCCCTCGAGTGCATCGGCGCCGTCGACACCCGACATCGAGACCTCGACGACGGTGCGGTTCTCCCCGGGTGTGACCGACACCACGGACACCGTCATGTCGCCGAGGGTCGCCTTCTCGCCGATCGCGAGCAACGCCACCTTCCCGTCCTCCGTGGCTATCTGGAACAGCTTCACCCCGCCCGCAAGGACGATCGCGAGTCCACACACGAGCGCGGCGAGTATCAGCCTGCGGGTGCTCATCGCCCTTCAGGCTACGGCCGCAACGGAACAGAACGCCGACGCGGGGTGTTGTGCCTTCCATGAACATTCTCGTCACCGGTGCGTCCGGACTCATCGGCCGCGCGCTCGTACCCCGTCTCGAGGGCCTCGGCCACACGGTGGTGCACGCCGTCCGCCGCGAACCGCGCAACTCCTCAGAGCGCCGGTGGGACCCCGCGGCGGGCAGCGTCGATGCCGGGTTCCTCGACGGCATCGATGCGGTGGTGCACCTGGCCGGTGCGGGCATCGGCGACAGGCGCTGGTCCGACGACTACAAGCGAGAGATCCTCGAGAGCCGCACGAAGGGCACGTCCGCACTCGCAGGTGCGATTGCCTCGGCCTCGGTGAAGCCGAAGGTGTTCCTCTCCGGTTCGGCCATCGGCATCTACGGACCGCGCGGTGACGAACTTCTCGGTGAGGACGCGGCGCACGGCAAGGGCTTCCTCGCCGACGTGTGCGAGCAGTGGGAGGCCGCAACCGCCCCCGCCGAGAGTGCCGGTGTGCGCACCGTCCACCTGCGCACGGGCATCGTGCTGTCGAAGGACGGCGGCGCACTGAAGAAGCAGCTGCCCCTGTTCAAGCTGGGTGCCGGTGGCCGTTTCGGCAACGGTCGCCAGTGGCAGAGCTGGATCTCGATCGACGACGAGGTCGGCGCCATCGTGCACCTGCTCGGTTCCTCACTGTCGGGGCCGGTGAACCTCACCGCACCTGAACCCGTCACCAACGCGGGGTTCGCGGCAGTCCTGGGCAAGGTGCTGCGGCGCCCGTCGTTCATGCCGGTGCCGTCGTTCGGCCCTGCACTGCTGCTCGGGCGCGAACTCGCCGACGCACTGCTGTTCACCGGCCAGCGCGTGGTGCCGAACGCACTGCAACGGGACGGATACGTGTTCGCGCACGCGTCGCTCGAGGCCGCGCTGCGAGGCATACTCGGGCGGTGACGCAACCTCTTCCTGCATCGGCCGACGTCGTCATCGTCGGGGCCGGCCTCGCCGGTCTCGTGGCGGCCCGCACGCTCGAGGCCGCAGGTGTCGACTCGGTGCTGCTCGAGGCATCCGATGCACCCGGGGGCCGGGTGCGCCGCGACGTGGTCGACGGGTTCGTGCTCGACCGCGGGTTCCAGGTGCTGCTGACCGCGTACCCGGAGCTCGAGCGTCATCTCGACCTCGATGCTCTCGACCTGCGCCGGTTCGAGCCCGGCGCCATGGTGTGGCGCAACGGTCGGGGGCACGTCGTGGGTGACCCCTTCCGTCGTCCCGGCACGCTGCCCTCCACCGCTCTCGCACCTGTCGGTTCGGTTGCCGACAAGGCGCGCATCGCCCTGCTGCGTGCCCGCCTCCTGCGCAGTGACCCGCGCAGACTCATGCGCGGCGACGACATGCCCACCGGTGATGCACTGCGTGGTGCCGGGTTCTCGGCCGCGATGATCGAGCGCTTCTTCCGCCCGCTCGTGGGCGGCATCCAGCTCGACCCCGCGCTCACCGCCTCGCGCCGGATGTTCGACGTGGTGTTCCGCACCCTCGCGGCGGGTGACTCCGCCGTGCCGGCAGCAGGCATGGGTGCGATCAGCGCGCAGCTCGCCGCGGGTCTCGTGCGCACCCCGCTGCATCTCAACACCCGGGTGTCATCGGTGGAACCCGGCCGCGTGGTCGTCGACGGTGGTGGCTCCATCGATGCCCGCCGCATCATCGTGGCCACCGAGGGCCCGGTCGCCTCGCGTCTGCTCGGTCTTCCCGCCGTCGGTTCGCGGTCGGCGGGCTGCGTGTGGTTCGCGGCCGACGAGGCACCGGTGAAGGGCGCGTGGATCGTGCTCGACGGCGGCTCCACCGGACCGGTGCTGAACGTGGCCGTGATGTCGAACGTGTCGCAGTCGTACGCACCGGCCGGCCGGCATCTCGTTGCCGCCGCCATGCCGGGGGTGCACGAGGGTGAGCTCGAGGCCGCCGCGCGCAGGCAGCTGCGTGGCTGGTGGGGTCCCGCGGTGGACACGTGGCGCCACCTGCGCACCGACCGCATCCCCCACGGCCAGCCCGACCAGTCGCCGCCGTTCTCCCCGAAGAAGCGGGTCTCGCTGGGTCAGGGGCTGTACGTGTGCGGGGACCACCGCGACACAGGGTCCATCCAGGGAGCGATGTTCTCGGGCCGCAGGTGTGCGGAATCGGTGATCGCCGACGCGAGACTGACGGCATGAAGCCGACAGACCCCGACAAGGTGGTGAGCCGCGAGACCGTGGTTCCCTCCCCTCCAGGCGCGATCTTCGACCTCCTCGCCGACCCGCGCCGTCACTGTGAG
>JBJTFB010000257.1:0-10752 GCA_046093205.1 Acidimicrobiales bacterium | reverse complement strand
GGGAAGCAGTGCTCGCGGCTGCATGGGCGGGTGACCCCGGCCGCTCCGCACTCACGGGACTGGCTGTCGTTCTCGACGCCGCAGCGGGCCGAGTCGCATGGGTGCCGGCCGAAGGAGTGGTGCGCGGTGCGGTGGGGGCTGCACTCGCCTCGCACACTGCCCTCGTGATGCACGATGCCAAGCCGCTGATGAGGTCGCTGCTCGCGGAGGGGATCGATCTGTGCGGGCTCGTGCTCGACACGCAGATCGCCGCGTATCTCGTGGACCCCGCACGCGGCGGATTCTCCCTCGCCGACGTCAGCCGCGACCATCTCGGAGTCGTGCCCGAGGGAAGCACCGAGACGAGCGACCAGCTTGACTTCGGCGGCGCGGGGGAGTCGGTTGCCGTGTCATGTGCCTCGGCAGCCCTCGTCACGGCGCTTCTCGCGCCGCTTATGCGCAACAGGCTCGCCGCGATCGACAACACCGCGCTCTATGCGGAGATCGAGAACCCACTGGTGCGGGTGCTGGCGCGCATGGAGCACCTGGGCATAGAGGTGGACACCGAGGCACTCGCCACGGTGCGTGACCGTCTGCAGGACGAAGCGCACGGCCTCACCGAGGGTCTCTACGAGGTCGCAGGTCGCAGGTTCAACCTGAACTCACCGGCACAGCTGCGCGAGATCCTCTTCGAGGAGCGCGGGCTCACCCCCGGAAAGAAGACGAAGACAGGCTTCAGCACTGATGCGGCGACGCTGGAGCGGCTGCGCGACGAGTGGCCGGAGTTCATCGAGCCGCTGCTGCGTTACCGCGAGGTGGAGAAGCTGCGCTCCACTTACGGGGAGGGCCTGCTCGCCGAGGTCGACCGCGGCGACTCGCGCATCCACGCCACTTTCAACCAGACGGTGGCGCGCACCGGCCGTCTGAGCAGCGACCGTCCCAACCTGCACAACATCCCGGTACGCAGCGACGAGGGACGTGTGTTCCGCAGGGTGTTCGTGGCGCGCGACGGATGCGAACTGATGGTGGCCGACTACAACCAGATCGAGCTGCGCTGCATCGCACACCTTGCCGGGGACCCCGGGCTCGTCGCGGCGTTCAATGCGGGGGAGGACATCCACCGCGCCACCGCCGCCCGTGTGTTCGGTGTCGACCCGGCGAAGGTCACTGCCGAACAGAGGGCGAAGGCGAAGATGGTGTCGTACGGCCTCGCGTACGGCATGGAGGCGTACGGCCTCGCCCAGCGGCTCGCCATCCCCGTGCCCGAGGCGGCGGAGATCCTCGACAGCTACTTCGCCGCCTTCCCGAACGTCCGCGCGTACATGGACTCGGCCGTGCAGGAGGCCCGGCAGCGCCAGTACACCGAGACGTTGTTCAAGAGACGCCGCCCGATCCCCGAACTTCTGAGTGACAACTTCCGCATCCGTCAGGCCGGCGAACGCCAGGCGATGAACGCCGCAATCCAGGGGCTCGCAGCCGACATCTTCAAGATAGCACTCGTCCGCATCGACCGCCGCCTCGAGTCGGAGGGCCTGTCGGCGAGGCTTGTGCTGCAGGTGCACGACGAGGTGCTGGTGGAGTCGCCGGTTGCCGAGCATGATGCGGTGAACGAGGCGGTGCTCGCCGAGATGCGCGGGGCCGCCGCGCTGAGCGTCCCGCTCGAGGTGAACGCCGCATGGGGCCGCACCTGGGCGGACGCGAAGTCGTGAGCGACGGGGTAGTCGGTCACGACCACTGGTTCGAGCCCGTCGCCGACCACCTGGGTACGGCGTACCTGCGGTACTCGTTCACGAAGGGCACGGTGAACGAGGTCGACGCTGTCGTCCGGTGGCTGGGCCTGTCGCCCGGCTCCCGTGTGCTCGACGTGGGTTGCGGACCGGGTCGGCACGCTCACGAGCTCGCACGGAGGGGAATCACTGTGCACGGCATCGACATCAGCGAACGGTTCGTCTCCATCGCACGGGACGGGGCACCCGCGGGCGCGACATTCGAGCGGATGGACGCGCGCGCACTCACGTTCGAGGAGGAGTTCGATGCCGCCGTGTGCCTGTGCCAGGGCGCGTTCGGACTGATGACCGAGGACGGCGGGGATGCAAGAGTCCTCTCGGGGATCGTGCGTGCACTCCGCCCCGGGGCCCGCCTGGCGCTGTCCGCATTCAACGCCTATTTCTCGGTCCGCTACCACACCGAGGCAACCTTCGATGCGGCCACCGGCGTGAGCCACGAGACCACAGAGGTGCGAGACGAACAGGGTCGCGCCCGCACCGTCGACCTCTGGACCGGCTGCTACACGCCGAGGGAACTCGGTCTGCTGGCCCGTGCCTGCGGTCTCGAACCCGAGCGGATCCTGTCCGTCGACCCGGGCGCGTACGGAGAGCAGGAACCCACCGTGGAGAGTTCGGAGTATCTGCTGATAGCGTCAAAAACGCCCTTCCGCCGGTAGGGCCCCGGCTTGCCGGGACATCGACGATTCACATCCATCCCGAAAGACCAGTTCCTTGTCCGACTCAACTCTCTCCCCGTCCGCCATGGGCACCTTCGGTGCCGACGGGGTCTACACCCCCCGCCCCGTCACCTCCCGAGACATCGACAGCTCGTTCGAAGAGGAGGTCGAGCGGCGGCACGTGAGCCTGAAGGAGAAGCAGCTCGTCACCGGGTCCGTCGTGAAGATCGACCGTGACGCCGTGTACGTGGATGTCCGCTGGAAGTCCGAGGGCATCATCCCCGTCCGTGAGCTCGCCATCAAGAACGACGTCGATCCGAACGAGATCGTGTCGATAGGCGACCAGGTGGAGGCGCTGATCGTCACTCTCGAGGACGCGAAGGGCAACCTCATCCTCTCGAAGAAGCGCGCCCAGTACGAGAAGGCATGGGGAACCATCGAGCGCATCAAGGAGGCCGAGGGCACCGTCAAGGGCACGGTCATCGAGGTGGTGAAGGGCGGTCTCATCGTCGACATCGGTCTGCGCGGGTTCCTCCCCGCATCGCTCGTGGAGCTGCGCCGCGTTCGCGACCTCCAGCCCTACATCGGCAAGGAGGTCGAGGCGAAGATCATCGAGCTCGACCGCAACCGCAACAACGTGGTCCTGTCGGCCAAGGCGTTCCTCGAGGAGACCTCACGCGAGAAGCGCGACCAGTTCCTCGACAACCTGAAGCCCGGCGAGGTGCGCGAGGGCGAGATCTCGTCCGTCGTCGCCTTCGGCGCGTTCGTGAACCTCGGCGGGATGGACGGGCTCATCCACGTGAGCGAGCTCTCGTGGAAGCACGTCGACCACCCGTCGCAGGTCGTCCAGGTGGGCCAGAAGGTCACCGTGAAGGTGCTCGAGGTCGACATGAGCCGCGAGCGCATCAGCCTGTCGTTGAAGGCCACGCTGCAGGACCCCTGGCAGGAGTTCGCCACAACGCACGAGGTGGGACAGTTGGTTTACGGCCGTGTCACGAAGCTCGTGCCGTTCGGTGCGTTCGTCCAGGTCGGCGAGGGCATCGAGGGTCTCGTGCACATCTCCGAGATCTCGCCCCACCACGTCGAGGCGCCCGAGCAGTTCGTCACGCCCGGCGAGGAACTGTGGGTGAAGATCATCGATCTCGATCTCGCACGCCGCCGCATCTCCATCTCGATCAAGCAGGCCGCCGAGGGTGGCGAGCTCGCGGCCGAGTACCAGGGCCAGTTCGAGGTGGACGAGCACGGGAACTGGGTCGGCGGTGACGACTCCGAGCGCGAGGCAGCATGGGCCGAGTACTACAAGGAGTACGGACAGGCAGAGGGCGAGAATGCCCCCGCACCCGACGCCGCACCGGAAGCCTGACAGGCCCGGTCCGGCGTGATTCTCCTCGGGCTCACGGGGGGAATCGGCTCGGGCATGTCGACGGTGTCGGCCATGCTTGCCGCCCGCGGCGCAGTGGTGATCGATGCCGAGGCCATCGTGCGCGAGCTGCAGGCACCTGGTCAGCCGCTGCTCACGGAACTCGCGGCCGAGTTCGGTGACTCCATCATCAGTACCGACGGCTCGCTCGACCGGGCGGCCCTTGCGGCCGCCGCGTTCGGCGACAAGGAGAAGGTGGCCGCGCTGAACCGCATCGTGCACCCGGCGGTGGGACGCGAGATGAACCGCAGACTCGAGGAGCAACGGGGGACCGACAACGTCGTTGTGCTCGACATCCCGCTCCTCGCGGAGAACCCGCGCAAGGGGCTGTGCGGTGTGATCGTGGTGGACGTGCCGGTGGACACCGCGGTCGCGCGGCTCATGGAGCACCGCGGTTTCTCCGAGGCGGACGCGCGCGCACGGGTCGCCAACCAGGCGAGCCGCGAGACACGTGTCGCGATTGCCGACCGTGTGCTCGACAACTCCGGTGACATCGCAGCGCTGGAGAAGCAAGTGAACGAGGTGTGGGATTGGGCGCAGTTGCTCCCCCCGGCCGCACCCGACGCGGGTGAGCAGGTGGCGAAGGAGCAGGCTCTCTAGACGCAGCCCCTCTGTACCATCGTCGTCGTGCCCGATTTCAAGGTGGTCTCCGAGTACAGCCCGGCGGGCGACCAGCCGCGGGCCATCGAGCAGCTCGCCGAGGGCATCAACGCGGGGGAGAGGTTCCAGACGCTCCTCGGCATCACCGGCTCGGGCAAGTCGGCCACAATCGCCTGGACCATCGAGCAGGTGCAGCGACCCACGCTGATCCTCGCCCCGAACAAGAGTCTCGCGGCCCAGCTGGCACAGGAGATGAAGGAGTTCTTCCCGCACAACCGCGTGGAGTTCTTCGTCAGCTACTACGACTACTACCAGCCCGAGGCGTACATACCCTCCAGCGACACCTACATCGAGAAGGACTCCTCGATCAACGACGAGATCGACCGGCTGCGTCACTCCGCGACCGCGGCCCTCCTGACCCGACGCGACACCATCGTCGTCGCCTCGGTCTCCTGCATATACGGCATGGGCGACCCGGCCGAGTACCGGGGCCAGCTGCTCGAACTGCACGTTGGGGTCGACTACGACCAGAGAAGCATCCTGCGCCGGCTCGTTGATCTCCAGTACGACCGCAACGACATGACCCTCGGTCGCGGCAACTTCCGCGTGAGGGGCGACACCGTGGAGATTCACCCCGCCTACGAGGAGAACGTTGTGCGGGTCGAGATGTTCGGCGACACGGTCGACCGCGTCACCCTCGTCGACCCGCTGACCGGCGAGCAGTTGTCCGACCTCCAGGAGGTGGTGGTGTTCCCCGCCACCCATTACGTGGCCGGTGACGAACGCATGCGCCGGGCCGTGCTCGGCATCGAGAAGGAACTGCAGCTGCGGCTGGCCGAGTTCGAGTCCCAGGGCAAGCTGCTCGAGGCCCAGCGTCTGCGGATGCGCACCCAGTACGACCTCGAGATGATCCAGGAGATGGGCTACTGCAACGGCATCGAGAACTACTCCATGCACATCGACGGCCGTACCCCCGGTGAGCCGCCTTTCACCCTCCTCGACTACTTCCCGTCCGATTACCTGCTGGTGATCGACGAGAGCCACAACGCCGTGCCACAGCTCCACGCACAGTTCGCGGGGGACCGGAGCCGCAAGGACACCCTCGTCGAGCACGGTTTCCGGCTGCCGAGCGCCCGCGACAACAGACCGTTGCGCTTCGAGGAGACCATGGAGCGCATCAACCAGTGCGTGTTCATGTCGGCCACGCCCGCGGAGTTCGAGCTGAAGAACTCGGCGCGCGTCGTGGAGCAGATCGTTCGGCCCACCGGCCTGGTCGACCCCGAGGTCATCGTGCGACCCACGAAGGGCCAGATCGATGACCTCATCGAGCTGGTGGGGGAGCGAACCGAACGTAACGAGAGGGTGCTCGTCACCACGCTCACGAAGAAGATGGCCGAGGATCTCACCGAGTACCTGCTGGAACAGGGGTTGCGGGTGCGCTACCTGCACAGCAACATCGACACTCTCCAGCGCATCGAGATCCTGCGGGCGCTGCGACTCGGTGAGTTCGATGTCCTCGTGGGCATCAACCTCCTGCGCGAGGGACTCGACCTCCCCGAGGTGTCGCTCGTCTGCATCCTCGATGCGGACAAGGAGGGGTTCCTGCGCAGCGAGACCTCTCTCATCCAGATGATCGGCCGCGCGGCCCGCAACGTGGCGGGCCAGGTGGTGATGTACGCCGACAAGGTCACGAAAGCGATGGAGAGTGCCATCCGCGAGACCAACCGTCGCCGGGAGATGCAGCTCGCCTACAACGCCGAGCACGGAATCAACCCCCAGACCATCCGCAAGGCCGTGGGCGACATTCTCTCCGTGCTGGGCATCGACGAGACGGGGGCCGTGCCCGGCAAGGGCAACCGCCGCACGCGGGAGCGCGATCGTGAACGTGTGAAGAGGGAGATCCAGTCGATGGAGGGCCACGAACTGGCACGGCTCGTGCAGACCCTCGAAGAGGAGATGCACCAGGCGGCGGCCGACCTCAAGTTCGAGTACGCGGCCCGCCTCCGCGACGAGGTGAACGAGCTGCGGCGCGAGCTTCGTGACGCCCGATGAGCGACCGTTAGCCTCGCACTGTGGCAGAGAAGATTGTCGTCCGGGGTGCGCGCGAGCACAACCTGAAGAATGTCGGCATCGAACTGCCGCGCGACAGGTTGATCGTGTTCACCGGGCTCTCCGGCTCCGGCAAGAGCAGCCTCGCTTTCGACACCATCTACGCAGAGGGTCAGCGGCGCTACGTGGAGAGCCTCTCGGCCTATGCCCGCCAGTTCCTGGGCCAGATGGACAAGCCCGACGTCGACATGATCGAGGGGTTGTCTCCCGCGATCTCCATCGACCAGAAATCGGCGTCGCGCAACCCGCGCTCCACCGTCGGCACCATCACGGAGGTCTACGACTACCTGCGCCTCCTGTGGGCACGGATAGGTGTGCAGCACTGCCCTAAGGACGGCACGCGACTGGCCCGCCAGACACCCCAGCAGATCGTCGACCGCATCATGGCCCTGCCCGAGGGAACCCGGTTCCAGGTGCTGGCTCCCGTGGTCAGGGGCCGCAAGGGCGAGTACGACACCCTCCTCGCCGACGTCGCGGGTCAGGGTTTCGTGCGTGCGCGCATCGACGGCGAGGTGCACGACATCTCGGAGTTCCTGAAGTCCGGCACCAAGCTCGCACGGTACGAACAGCACACCATCGAGGTCGTCATCGACCGCCTCGTGCGGCGCGACGACATCGAGCGCAGGCTTGCCGATTCGCTCGAGACGGCGCTGAAGCTCGCCGAGGGTGTGGCCGAGGTCGAGCTGGTGGCGGCGAAGGGCGGGGACTCCGAGGTGCTCACCTTCAGCCAGCACCTCGCGTGCCCGAAGGGCGGGGACAGCCTCGACGAGCCCGCGCCGCGCAACTTCTCGTTCAACTCTCCCTACGGCGCGTGCCCCGCCTGTGACGGACTCGGTACCAAGTACGAGGTGGACCCCGAACTGGTCATCCCCGATGACACGGTGTCGCTGCGGGAGGGAGCGATTGCGCCGTGGCGGAGTGCTCACTCGGGGTACTTCACCCGGCTGCTCGAGACCGTCTCCGAGGAGGAGGGGATCGACCTCGACAGACCCTTCGGGAAGCTCACCGCGAAGCAGAAGGCCCTCGTGCTGAACGGCCGCAAGGGGGCGGTGGTGGTGAAGTTCCGCAACCGCTTCGGCAAGGTGCGCCAGTTCAGCAGCAAGTACGAGGGTGTCATCCCGTGGGTGAAGAGGCGGCACGAGGAGGCCGAGAGCGACTGGGCGCGCGAACAGTTCGAGTCGTACATGCGCGAGGTTCCGTGTCCCGACTGCGCGGGTGCCCGCCTGAAGCCGGCCACGCTTGCCGTCACGGTGGGTGACCGCAACATCTCCGAGGTATGCGACATGTCGATCGCGGACTCAGCTGCGTTCCTGGGTTCGCTGGAACTCAGTGACCGCGATGCGATGATCGCCGAGCGCATCGTGAAGGAGATCAACGCGAGGCTCGGGTTCCTCCTCGACGTCGGCCTCGACTACCTCACGCTCTCGCGTGCGGCGGGCACCCTTGCCGGTGGCGAGGCCCAGCGGATCCGGCTCGCCAGCCAGATCGGGTCGGGGCTCGTCGGCACGCTGTACGTGCTGGATGAGCCGAGCATCGGTCTCCACCAGCGCGACAACCGCCGCCTCATCGACACCCTGCACCGTCTGCGCGACCTGGGCAACACCGTGATCGTGGTGGAGCACGACGAGGACACCATCCGCGAGTCCGACTGGATCGTCGACATCGGTCCCGGGGCCGGTGAGCACGGGGGCGAGGTGGTGTATAGCGGCCCGGTCCCGGGAATCGAGCGCGTGCGCAAGTCGGTGACGGGCTCCTACCTGTCGGGAACGAGGTCGATCCCCGTGCCGGCCAGACGGAGGGAGCCGGCGGGAAGCCGCATCTCCGTGCTCGGCGCGCGTGAGCACAACCTGCAGGACATCGACGTGCACATTCCTCTCGGGTGCTTCGTCGCGGTCACGGGGGTGTCGGGGAGCGGGAAGAGCACACTCGTGCGGGACATCCTGCTGCCGGCACTGATGCAGCAGCTCTACCGCAGCAAGGAGGCGCCCGGCCGCCACCGTCGCGTGGAGGGCATCGACGCGATCGACAAGGTCATCGACATGGACCAGTCACCCATCGGTCGGACACCGCGGTCGAACCCCGCCACCTACACGGGCGTGTTCGACGCCATCCGGAAGCTGTTCGCGGCCACGCCCGAGGCGAAGGTGCGCGGGTACCAACCGGGCAGGTTCAGCTTCAACGTGCAGGGCGGCCGGTGCGAGGCGTGTTCCGGTGACGGGACCCTGAAGATCGAGATGCACTTCCTCCCCGACGTGTACGTGCCCTGCGAGGTGTGCAAGGGCGACCGATACAACCGCGACACGCTCGAGATCACGTTCAAGGGGAAGAACATCGCCGAGGTGCTCGACATGCCGATCTCCGAGGCGCTCGGTTTCTTCTCGAACCAGCCCGCGATCGCCCGTCACATGCAGACGCTCGTCGATGTCGGACTTGGTTACGTGAGGCTCGGGCAACCCGCCCCCACGCTGTCGGGGGGTGAGGCGCAGAGGGTGAAGCTCGCCGCCGAATTGGCGAAGAGATCCACGGGTCACACCATGTACCTCCTCGACGAACCCACCACGGGCCTGCACTTCGAGGACGTGAACCGGCTGCTCACTGTTCTCTCGCGCCTGGTCGAGCAGGGGAACACGGTGCTCGTCATCGAGCACAATCTGGACGTCATCAAGACGGCCGACTGGATCATCGACCTCGGACCCGAGGGCGGCAAGGGCGGCGGAACAGTGGTGTGCGAGGGTCCGCCCGAGGAGGTGGCGCGCTGCGCTGCGAGCCACACGGGGGTATATCTCGCCCCGCTGCTGGGGATGAATGCCCACGGGAGGCCGAAGCCGGCCGTGAAGAGCAGCACCAAGAACGCCAGCAGAGGCACCGCCAAGAGCGGCACGGCGACACGCCGGAAGAAGGCCTGACCGTGCCCGTGGCGCGGCCCGCGGCGGGTTCCGTGCCCACGGGACCGGGTTCGTACCAGTTCCGCGACGCCCATGGTCGCGTGATCTATGTCGGCAAGGCGGGCAATCTTCGTTCGCGAATCGCCAACTACTTCCAGGACCCGCGGCTGCTGCACCCGCGCACCGCGGCGATGGTGCAGGCGGCAGAGTCGCTCGAGTGGATTGAGGTGCGCAACGAGGTCGAGGCGCTGATGCTGGAGTACGGGCTGATCAAGCAGCACCGTCCGCGCTTCAACGTCAGGCTGCGCGACGACAAGAGCTATCCGTTCCTGGCCGTGACCGCCGACGAGCAGTGGCCGAGGGCGATGGTGGTGAGGGGCACGAAGAGGAAGGGAACCCGTTACTTCGGTCCGTATGCCCATGCCTACGCCATCCGTGAGACGCTGGACCTCCTGCTGCGCACATTCCCGGTGCGCACCTGCAGTCCGGGCAAGTTCGCCCAGCACGAGCGCCTCGGCAGGCCATGTCTCCTCTTCCACATCGAAAAGTGCTCTGGACCATGCGTCGGCGAGGTAAACGCAACGGACTACGAGGCACACGTGAGGCAGCTCTGCGAGTTCCTCGACGGGAACACCGAGCCGGTGCTCGACGCCCTCGAGTCGGAGATGAACGAGGCATCGTCGAGACTCGAGTTCGAGCGGGCGGCCCGTCTGCGTGACCGCCTCGCGTCAGTCAGGCGGGCGGTCGAGAAGCAGGTGATGGTGGGCGAGCGGGACGAGGATCTCGACGTCATCGGCACGGCAGAGGACGAACTCGGCGCCGCTGTCCAGGTCTTCTACGTGCGCCACGGCCGGGTCGTGGGCCGACGCGGTTTCATAGTCGACAAGGTGGAGGAACTGTCGGGGGGTGACCTCGTTCACCGCATCCTCGGTGACCTGTACGGCGACAACCCGCCTCTCGGTGTGCCGCGCACGGTCCTCGTGCCCGCCGAACCCTCGGACGGCGATGCGTTGCGCGAGTGGCTGGGACTGTTGCGCGGCTCACACGTGCAGATGCGCGTGCCCCAGCGCGGCGACAAACGCGAACTGCAGGAGACCGTCTCGAGGAACGCGGCCGAGGAGCTCATGCGCAACCGTCTGCGCCGGGCCGCCGACCACAACACGCGAAGCAGGGCGCTCTCCGAACTGCAGGACGCCCTCGGACTGCCCGAGGCGCCGCTTCGCATCGAGTGCTACGACATGGCGCATCTGCACGGCACCGACTACGTCGGTTCCATGGTTGTCATGGAGGACGGCCTCCCGAACAAGAGGGAGTAC
>JBJTFB010000256.1:0-4290 GCA_046093205.1 Acidimicrobiales bacterium | reverse complement strand
CCGCAGCGCTCGCAGATGATGCCCTTGAAGCGCACCCGCTTGTACTTGCCGCAGGAGCACTCCCAGTCACGGGTGGGTCCGAAGATCTTCTCGCAGAAGAGTCCGTCCTTCTCCGGGCGCAGGGTGCGGTAGTTGATGGTCTCGGGCTTCTTGACCTCACCCTTCGACCAGTTGCGGATCTGGTCGGCGGTGGCAAGGCCGATCCGCAGCTGTTCGAACATGTTCACGTCGAGCATGGTGTCTCCGTCTCCTCGGGTCTCTGCGGTCAGTAGGCGGGGGCGCGGCGCTCGGCTGCGTCCTCGTCGTCGGAGCCACGCTCCGGTCGGCTGATGTCGATGCCGAGCAGCTCGGCGGTGCGGTAGATCTCGTCGTCGAACTCGTGGATCTCGATCTCCCTGCCGGCGATGTCGAGAACCTCGACGTTCAGGCAGAGCGACTGCATCTCCTTCATGAGCACCTTGAACGACTCGGGGATACCCGGCTCGGGGATGTTGTCACCCTTCACGATGGCCTCGTACACCTTCACGCGGCCGAGCACGTCGTCCGACTTGATGGTGAGGAGCTCCTGCAGGCAGTACGCGGCACCATACGCCTCGAGTGCCCACACCTCCATCTCACCGAAGCGCTGACCGCCGAACTGGGCCTTTCCGCCCAGGGGCTGCTGGGTGATCATGCTGTACGGGCCGGTGCTGCGCGCGTGGATCTTGTCGTCCACGAGGTGGTGCAGCTTCAGGATGTACATGTAGCCGACGGTGATCGGGTTGTCGTACTTCTCCCCGGTGCGGCCGTTGTACAGCTCGGTCTTGCCCGTGAGCCGGATGAGCCGCTTCCCATCGGCACTCTCGGGGTTCAGGTTCCCGAGGATCGTCTGGATCGTCGGGTGGTCCCCCGCAGCCTCCTCCTCGTCCCAGTGTGCGCCGTCGAAGACGGGCGTCGCGATGAACGTGGAGGGCTCGGTGGACGGACGGGTCTTCGACTCGGTGCCGCGCACCGGCGCGGCACCGACGCTCTTGCCGGTCTTCGGATCGGTCCAGCCCCACCGTGCGGCGTACCCGAGGTGTGCCTCGAGAACCTGGCCCACGTTCATGCGGCTCGGCACGCCGAGCGGGTTCAGGATGATGTCGACCGGGGTCCCGTCCTCAAGGTACGGCATGTCCTCGACGGGCAGGATCTTCGAGATGACGCCCTTGTTGCCGTGACGGCCGGCGAGCTTGTCGCCGACGGAGATCTTGCGCTTCTGTGCGATGAACACCTTCACCAGCTGGTTGACACCCGGCGGCAGCTCGTCGCCGTTGTCGCGCGAGAACACCTTGACGTCGATGACCTTGCCGCCCTCGCCGTGGGGCACCTTGAGGGAGGTGTCGCGCACCTCGCGTGCCTTCTCGCCGAAGATCGCGCGCAGCAGCCGCTCCTCGGGTGTGAGCTCGGTCTCGCCCTTCGGCGTGACCTTGCCGACCAGCACGTCGCCGGGGCCGACCTCGGCGCCGACGCGGATGATGCCGAACTCGTCGAGGTCACGCACGATGTCCTCGGAGAGGTTCGGGATGTCGCGGGTGATCTCCTCCGGGCCGAGCTTGGTGTCGCGCGCGTCGACCTCCTTCTCGTGGATGTGGATCGACGTGAGCACGTCGTCCTTCACGAGGCGCTCGCTGAGGATGATCGCGTCCTCGAAGTTGTAGCCCTCCCACGGCATCAGGGCCACGAGCAGGTTCTTGCCGAGCGCGAGCTCGCCCGCGTCGGTGCTGGGGCCGTCGGCGAGGAGGTCACCCTTCTTCACTGTCTGGCCCTCGGTCACGCGCACCGTCTGGTTGATGCAGGTGTCCTGGTTCGAACGGTTGAACTTCATGAGCTTGTGCTCGGCCCGCTTTGCCTGGCCGGCGTACTTCATGAAGATGGACTCGCCGGTGATCTCGGCAACCTCGCCGTCGGCCTCCGCGAGGATGACGTCGGCACCGTCACGCGCGGCGCGGGCCTCGATGCCGGTTCCCACGTACGGGGCCTCGGCGCGCACGAGCGGGACGGCCTGGCGCTGCATGTTGGCGCCCATGAGCGCACGGTTCGCGTCGTCATGCTCGAGGAACGGGATCAGCGCGGTGGCAACGGAGACGATCTGCTTCGGCGACACGTCGATGAAGTCGACCTCCTCGGGCGACACATACGCGATGTCGGTGGTGGCGCCGAAGAAGCTCTCGGCCTCCAGCATCTTGCGCAGGTCCTCGAGGGTGGCGGCCTGGGGCGAGCGGCGCACGAGAACGCGGGCGTCACGGAACGTGCCGTCCTTGTTGATCGGCGTGTTCGCCTGCGCGACGACGTAGTTCTCCTCCTCGTCGGCGGCCATGTACACGATCTCGTTCGTGACCTTGCCGTTCTTCACGCGGCGGTACGG
Source organism: Acidimicrobiales bacterium (assembly GCA_046093205.1). Classification (GTDB taxonomy): domain Bacteria; phylum Actinomycetota; class Acidimicrobiia; order Acidimicrobiales; family Ilumatobacteraceae; genus UBA2093. Next base: position 1,904 of record JBJTFB010000256.1, on the reverse strand, counting down.
GCTCTCGATGAACCCGAACGAGTTGACGCGTGCGTAGGTGGACAGCGCACCGATCAGACCGATGTTCGGACCCTCGGGGGTCTCGATCGGGCACATGCGCCCGTAGTGCGAGAAGTGCACGTCGCGCACCTCGAAGCCGGCGCGCTCGCGGCTGAGACCGCCCGGCCCCAGCGCGTTCAGGCGACGACGGTGGGTCAGACCCGACAGGGGGTTCACCTGGTCCATGAACTGGGACAGCTGCGACGTCCCGAAGAACTCCTTGATCGCGGCGACAACGGGCCTGATGTTGATGAGCGTCTGGGGCGTGATTGCCTCGACGTCCTGGGTGGTCATGCGCTCGCGCACCACCCTCTCCATGCGGGACAGACCGGTGCGGACCTGGTTCTGGATGAGCTCACCCACGGAACGGATGCGGCGGTTGGCAAAGTGATCCTGGTCGTCCAGGCGGTAGCCGGGCGACTGGTTGACGAGGTGAAGCATGTATGACACGGCGGCGAGCACCTCGCAGCGCGTCAGCACCTCGCGATTGTCGGTGGGGAGGTCGAGCTGGTCGGGGCGCAGCTTGAAGAGCTTCGTGAGCTTCTCGACCTCGGACCCGAGCTTGCGGTTCAGCTTGTAGCGGCCGACGCGGCTGAGGTCGTAGCGTCGGCTCTCGAAGAACGCGCCCTCGAAGTACGCGCGCGCAGACTCGGAGTTCACGGGCTCACCCGGACGGGCACGCTTGTAGATCTCCTGGAGTGCCTCATCGCGGCTGGCGGCGACGGCGCGCTCCTTCTCCCACTGGCCCTCGAGGAAATCAAAATGGTCGACGAAGCTCTGGAGGAAGCCCGGTGCGTTCTCCTCGTCGAATCCGAGTGCACGCAGCAGGGTGAAGATGCTCATGCGGCGCTTGCGGGCCACGCGGCAACCGGCGGTGACGTCCTTGCCGGGCTTGTGCTCGACGTCGAACTCGAGCCACTCACCGCGGTAGGGGTGCACTGTGCCCTTGACGAGCTGGTGCTTGGAGAGGTTGCGCAGGCGGTAACGCTCGCCCGGCTCGAAGATGACGCCGGGTGAACGGACGAGCTGCGACACGACGACGCGCTCGGTTCCGTTGATGATGAAAGTGCCCTTGTCGGTCATCTTCGGGAAGTCGCCCATGAAGACGACCTGCTCCTTGATCTCACCGGTGTTGCGGTTCGAGAAGACGGCTCGGACGAACACCGGTGTCGCGAAGGTCATCTCCTTCTCGCGGCACTCGGCCTCGGTGAACTTCGGACCGGGGCAGAGGTCCTCGTCGGTGGGATCGAACTCGAGCTCGAGCTTCAGGTCACCGGAGTAGTCGGTGATCGGCGAGATGTCACGGAACGCCTCGGCGAGACCCTCGGCCATGAACCACTCGAACGACTCGCGCTGGACAGCGATGAGATCCGGCAGCTCCAGTTGCTCGACGAGGTTCGCGAACGAATAGCGGTCATGGGACAAGGAACGTGAGGCCACGATCACTCCTGGGTTTCGGTTCGGCGCGACGCTGTGTCATGACCCCACGGGAACCCGGCGTGATTTTGGGCAACGGGGAACCAGGAAGGGCAAGACACGGCAACTTGCAACGCTATCGGGGAGAACCCGCCCGGGACAACGGGCAAGCAGGCCTTCCGGACACCCGGAGACCCGCCTCGAATGGGGACGGTAGGGCCCCGGTCGGGGCTGCGTCAAGCACCCCGGACGGCCAACGGGGCCCGTCCCCACATGGGGAACGGACCCCGCTCGGTCGGTGGAGGGCGGCCACGGGGCCGCCCCGGTCACTTCAGTTCGACGGTGGCGCCGGCCTCGACGAGCTTGGCCTTGGCCTTCTCGGCGTCGTCCTTGCTGACCTTCTCGAGGAAGGGCTTCGGTGCACCCTCGACGAGGTCCTTGGCCTCCTT
>JBJTFB010000255.1:0-3470 GCA_046093205.1 Acidimicrobiales bacterium | reverse complement strand
GCTCTCGGTGACCGCATGATCCAGGAGGTCAAGGAGATCCAGGCGCTCGGTTCCTTCGACAAGATGGACCGTGTCGTGGCGAACGACATGCTGGGCTTCGCCAAGCAGGTGGTGTTCGCCACCCACAGCCTGCACATGGTGTTCTCACCGTCGTCGAAGATCAGCGACCGTCTCCGCTACGGCGGCGCCCGCGCCCACAACCGTCACATGGCCGACTTCGTCTCGGTGGACGACCGCATGATCGGTGTCGCGGCGATCCCGCTCGAGAACCCCGAGCTCGCGCTTGCGGAGGTGCAGTGGTGCCTCGACAACGGTCTCGGCGCGATGTGGGTCCCGCACCGCCTCGCCGGTGACCGTTCGCCCACGCACACCGACTACTACCCGATCTGGTCGCTGCTGTCGGATGCCAAGGTTCCCGTGGTGTTCCACGTGGGCGGCAACCCACTGCAGCTGAAGCCCGAATGGAGCAACAACGGCCGCGCCGCGACGCGCGACTGGATGGGTGGCGGCGAGAACGTGCGCGCGCGTGACGCTGCGGTACTGCACCAGGGCATCGAGACCTTCGTGTCGATGATGATCCTCGACGGCGTGCTGGAGGACTTCCCGAACCTCAAGTTGGCATCGGTCGAGCTCGGCGCCGGCTGGGTGCCCGAGATGCTGGTGCGCCTCGACGAGATCCACCGCACCTACTCCCGCGTCGACGAGAGGCTGAAGGGTTTCTCCCGCAAGCCGAGCGAGCAGGTCACCGCACAGATGGGATTCACCCCGTTCGTGTTCGAGAACCCCGCCCGTCTCGCCGCGCAGTCGAACGAGGACCTCTACCTCTTCTCCAGTGACTACCCGCACACCGAGGGTGGCCGTGACCCCATCGCGCGCTTCGAGTCGTGCATGGCGAACAGCTCGCCCACCGAGGTCGAGAAGTTCCGTTCGGGCAACTTCCTCAAGGTGTTCGCGAACGCCGGCTGACGGGCGTAAGTTGCCGTTCGTCGGGGGGAGACGGGCATGAGAGGGCAAATCATCCGAAGGGCGGCACTCGCCGCCGTTGTCGCGGGCGCCGCAGTGCCGGCCGTCGTGTCGGCGGCTTCGTCCTTGACGGTGTCGGGGAAGGTGTCCGGATCTGCCGGCCAGAACCTCACCGTTCTTCTCGTGGGCAACAACGGCACGAGCGTGAGGGTGACACCGTCAGCGTCAGGTTCGTTCACGGCCACTGTTCCCGCGCAGGTGGCGACGAGCTTCAAGCAGTCCGGCGGCAAGGGACCGACGCTGCACCTGCTGAAGAACGGCAAGTACGGCGGGCCGGTGGTGCTCGGCAAGAAGAACTCGACCACCGGGTACACGAGAATCGCCGGGGCCAAGGGCGGGAAGGTGTCCGTCGGCACCATTGCGATGAAGACCGGCTACGCCGTGGCTGCCGCAAAATCGACGGTGCTCGACACGAAGTCGTCGATCAGGATGACCTCGAACAAGCCTGTGTCATCGGGCAGTGTCCGGTCCGCCGCATTGTTCGGGCCGGTGCGTTCGTTTGCCGCGCTGACGGACGAGACCGCCGCACTCGGAGCCGATGCTGACCGTGACGGCCTGCCGAACTTCGCCGACGCGGATGCAAACGGTGACGCGGTCATCGATGCAGCACAGCCGGACTCCACCGTGGCTTTCCAGGGTGTGAGCGGTGACAAGGTCATGGACAAGCGGCCGACCTGGGACTTCGCGTTCCGCAAGATCATCAGGTCGAACTCCCAGGCGCCGATCAACTCGAACCTCAACACCGCAGTCACGGGAGACCAGATCGGCACGTACCTGTCGGGCGGGTTGCAGCTGGAGATTGCGGGCACATCGAGGCATCGCAGGTGGCCGGCGGGTCGGTGGCGATGTGGTGCAAGGTGGCGTACTGCCAGCCCGGTGCGGCGGCCACACTCGTGAGCAGTGCCAACCCTGCCATCCACGGCAAACCAATCGACACCGTGAGGAACCCTGACGGGTCACTGGCCCTGCAGAAGACCGCACCCGAGACCAGGTACGCACTCGTGTTCAAGCCCGGTGATGCCGTGAAGGGCACGAACGCACTCACCGGTGATGCGTACGGTTTCACGACCCTCGTGAACGGTGTGCTCGTCGCGAACGAGGTGCGCATCCTCACGAGCGGGGTCGTGTCGCCGGCCGCCTTCGCCGCCGCAGCAGGTCGCACGTTCGGCACGGAGGTGCAGGCAGCCACCTCCGTGAGGCCCACGACAGCGCAGATGTCGGCCTTCCCCATCACGTTCTTCAGACCGCAGGACTTCGCCGCCGGTTCGACGTCACAGCTGGTCGACCGCGGCGGGCTGCGTTACCGGTTCGTGGCATTCGGCAGCGGTGAGAACGGCATGCATGTGTGCCGGCCATCCGCGATGTCCGGTCTGTCGCCGACGTTGGTGAAACCGGTCGACGAGAACTCGGGTGACTCCATGAAGGCGTACCTGTTCGACAGCGAGCAGATGCCGGCGGCCAACGGCACGAAACTCGGCGTCACGCTCGATCTGAATGCGTGCCTCGCCTCCGGCCCGGGAACTGACCCGAAGCCTGCATCGGGTACAGGTTTCAACCTGTACATCGAGACCTACGACGCCGACGGCAATGAGTCGGGTGAGAACATCCGGGTTCTCGTTCCCTGACCTCCGCCGGGTCGGGGCGACTGCCTAACGTGTCCGAGTGCGAAGACCGAGACTCCTTGTTGTTGTCCTGGTAGTTGCACTCCTGGTGCCCTCGTCTGCATCGGCAGCAGGTGCTCCTTCACATGCCGACACCGTCGTGGTGGACACCGGTTTCCGGGTGAAGCGCGACGGGTTCTCGTTCGCGAACTGGAGCGGTCTCTCACGGGCCACGGCGATGTCGGCCGGCCACATGCGACAGCTTCTCGATGATGCCGGCCGCTGCACCGACGACGGTGTGAACCCTTCGTGCACGCTGCGCAACGGGATGGTGGTCGATCTCGCCCATCTGAACGAGCATCTCTCCGCGGGCCGCTGCGAGGGGATGGCGGTCCTCGCCGCGCGGATCTTCACGCACCGCACGCGTCTCACCCACATCTCTCCCCGGGCACGCACCACCCATGACCTCACCGTGCGCGAGTCCGCCGACGAGATCGCGTACTGGTGGGCAACGCAGCTGGCACCGAACATCCAGCAGTTCGCGGCGGGCCGGCGCATGGTGACCGCGCACGACCTGGCCCACGAGATCCTCGCCCGCATGCGCAACAGAGTGATGCTGACGATCGGCATCTACTCGGGTGACTGGGCGCATGCAGTTCTGGCGACGGGGTTGGTCTACGGCGGCAACGTCACACGGGTGACCGCGTACGACCCGAACTTCCCCGGCGAGACGAGGGTGCTGACGCTCGATCACCGCACCGACTCGTGGACCTACCCCCGCGCGCTGCTGCCGGACGGTTCGGTGCGCACGGTGAGGGGAAAGGGTGCGGGCAGCCTCGACTACGT
>JBJTFB010000254.1:0-19101 GCA_046093205.1 Acidimicrobiales bacterium | reverse complement strand
TGGCCGAGCCGGATGGTCGAGGTGGCCTCGATCCCCGACCCCCGTGACCAGTGGGCGCTCACCGTCGAGACCGCCCGTCTCGCCGAGGAGCTCGGCTTCGACTCCGTGTGGGTCTACGACCACTTCCACAACGTGCCGGTTCCCGCGCACGAGGCCGTGTTCGAGTGCTGGACCACGATTGCTGCCATCAGCCAGCGCACCTCCCGCATCCGCCTCGGTCAGATGGTGGGCTGCAACAGCTACCGAAACCCCGGTCTGCTCGCCAAGATCACGAGCACCGTCGACGTCATCTCCGGTGGTCGCCTCGACTGGGGCATCGGCGCCGGTTGGTACGAGAACGAGTACCGCGGCTACGGCTACGAGTTCAAGAAGCCATCGGACCGCATCGGGATGCTGCGTGAGACTGTGGAGATCGTGAAGTCCATGTGGACGAACGCCGAGACCACGTACGAGGGCAAGTACTACAGGCTCGAGCGTGCCAACTGTGACCCCAAGCCGCTGCAGAACCTGCCACCCGTGTGGATCGGTGGTGGAGGCGAGAAACTCACCCTGCGCGTGGTGGCCCAGCACGCCGATGTGTCGAATTTCGGGAGCTCGGTGGAGGAGTTCGCGCGCAAGCGGGAGATCCTGAAGGGCCACTGTGCCGACATCGGCCGCGACGAGGACACCATCCGCAAGACGGTGTCGTCCGAGGTGTTCATCCGCGAGACAGAGGCCGAGATCATCGCCGCCGGCTCGCGCAGCCTTTGGGGTGGCTCTGCAGAGGAATGGAGGGCGAAGGCCCTTGTCGGCACGCCCGAGCAGGTGAGCGAGAAGATCCAGCGCTACATCGATGCCGGCTGCACGGGGTTCGTGCCATGGTGTCCCGACTACCCCGAGACCGAGACGCTCGAGCTGTTCGCGAAGAAGGTCATCCCGAACTTCCGCTGACGTCGCTCAGGCGGAGTAGCGGCGGGACGCCGTTTCAGGCGGAGTAGCGGCGGGACGCCGTTTCAGGCGGAGTAGCGGCGGGACGCCGCTCAAGCGGAGTAGTACCGGAAGATGATCTCTGCGATGCAGGACGGCTTGGCCGCACCCTCGCACTCGAACGTGACCTCGAGGGTGACCTGGGCGCCGCCGGACACGTCGTCCACCCGGATTAATTTCACCCCGGCCCGCAGGTTGGCCCCGACGGGAACCGGCGACATGAAGCGCACCTTGTTGCAGCCGTAGTTCACGCCCATGGCGACCCCGCCCACGGAGAAGACCTGGGGGATCAGCACGGGCCCGAGCGAGAGAGTGAGGTAGCCATGTGCGATCGGACCGCCGAAGGGCCCTGACTTCGCCCTCTCCACGTCGATGTGGATCCACTGGTGGTCACCGGTGGCGTCGGCGAAGAGGTTCACCTGCTCCTGGGTCACCGTGAGCCATTCGGAGTGACCCAGGTGCTCGCCCACGAGGGGTTTCATTGCGGCGATGCTGTCGATGTGGCGCGTCATGACCCGAAGTGTTGCACAGGGGCCGGCTGCCGCGTCAACGGAACCACGTCCTGGCGTGGTTGCGGCTCTGGGGGTGCAGAAGCAACGCCACCAGTGCGGCCTCGAACACGAAGCTGACGAGGTTGTTCTGGGTGACGATCCACGTGAGGCCCAGTCCGGGACCCCTCAGCGCGATGAGAGTGCGCAGGAGGAGCGGAGAGAATGCCGCGAACAGGGCCACATACCACCCGAGCCGACGGCCGTTCGCCATCAGCACCCCTCCGAGGGCATGCGCCGCGACGGCGAGGGGTGCGATGATGCCGCCGAGACCGCCGATCAGCCGTGACAGGCCGTAGATGTCGTTGGCTCCGTCGAGCCAGCCGAGCAGGGCGAACGCACCCTCGATGTAGAGGATCCAGAGCCCGATCTGCAGTGTCTGGGGCAGCATGCGGTCGAACCAGCGGCGCCAGTCGAGATTCGCGAGGGGGTTCGGGGCCATGCAGAGAAGTGTGGCAGGCGCGCACGCCCCGAGAGTGGCACGCGCGCTGTGTCCTCCGCCGTGCGGAGGGTGCCCCGCGGGCGTGATACGACTTCTGCATGGCAGACGTACTCACCATGCATGCAGCGGCCCAGCCCGACAAGCCGGCGGTCATCGACGACCGACCCGGGAGGGACCCGATCGTGGTCTCGTTCGCCAGTCTGAACGAGATGGCAAACCGGCTGGCGAACGTCCTGACGACGATGGGGGTGGCCGCACCGCACTCGAAGGTGGTCTGGTGCGGACAGAACTCGGTGGGCATCGTGACAATGGTGAACGCTGCCCGCAAGCTCGGTGTCACCGCCGTTCCCCTGAACTACCGACTCGCCGACGACGAGGCCGCCTACGTCACCGATCATTGCGACGCCACGGTGGTGTACGTGGACGCCGAGTTCGCGTCCCTGTTCGGCCGGATCCGGGACCGCATCCCGAAGGTCACGAACATCCTCGTGTTCGATGGCCCTGCGCCGGACGGCATGGAGTCGGCCGACGATCTGATGGCGGCTGCGTCAGCGGCCGAGCCGTCCGTGGCCGAGGGCACCGAACCGGGCGCGACGATGATCTACACGAGCGGCACCACGGGCAAGCCCAAGGGTGCGTTCCGCTCGGGCTCCTCGAGCGACGAGGCGAAGGCAACCGGGGCCGCGCTGCTCGCGCACATCGGCTACACCCCCGATGACGTGTACCTCACCACCGGGCCGCTGTACCACAGCGGGCCCGGTGGGTTCATGAACACCGCGCAGGCGATGGGACAGACGGTGGTGGTGCAGCGCAAGTTCGACCCGGAGGACTGGTTGAGGCTCGTGGGCGCGTGGGGCGTCACCAGCACGTTCAGCGCGCCGACACCCATCCGCATGATCTGCAACCTCCCCGAGGAGGTGAAGGCGCGCCATGACGTGAGTTCCATGCGCCGGATGATCGCGAACGCCGCCCCGTGGAGCTTCACGTTGAAGAAGATGTACCTGCGGGACTTCCCGGAGGAGTCCCTCTTCGAGGTGTACGGCAGCACCGAACTGGGCGTCAACTGCGTCCTGCGACCCGAGGACCAGTTGCGCAAGCCCGGCTCGTGCGGCAGGCCGGCACCCGGCGTGGAGATCCGTCTCTTCGACGACAACGGCAACGAGGTCACCGGGACCGGCCCCGACAACACGGGGGAGCTGTTCGTGAGGAGCGCAGCGGTGTTCGCCGACTACTACAAGCAGCACGACAAGTACCTCGCCGACCGGCGGGAGGGCTTCCAGACCGTGGGTGACATCGCCTACCGCGACGACGAGGGCTTCTATTACATCTGCGACCGCAAGAAGGACATGATCATCTCGGGCGGGATGAACATCTACCCGGCCGAGATCGAGGCCTGTCTGGAGAACCACGACGACATCTACGAGGCTGCGGTCTTCGGGGTGCCGAGCGAGGAGTGGGGCGAGACGGTCCATGCGGTGGTGGTTCGCCGGCCGGGTTCCTCGATCGACGACCGGGCCGTCATCGAGCACGCGAGGAACAACCTGGCGAACTACAAGATCCCGCGCACCGTCACTTGGATGGACGAACTGCCGAAGACGGGGTCGGGGAAGATCCTGAAGCGCGAGCTGCGTGCGCCGTTCTGGGCCGGTCGCGACAGCAAGGTGTGAGTCGACCGGATTCCGGTCGACCGGGAGTGATTAGTACGGCACTCACCACGGACGGCCACGCGAGTCGTTAGGGTGCATGCAGTGAGAAGCGGTTTCGTGACATTCGTCGGGCGACCGAACGTCGGCAAGTCGTCCCTCGTCAACGCGATCTGCGGCACGAAGGTGAGCATCGTCTCCAACAAGCCCCAGACCACCCGTACGAGGATCCGCGGCGTGTACCACGGCGACGATGCACAGATCGTGTTCGTCGACACGCCGGGAATCCACAAGCCTGTCACGCTTCTCGGGGAGCGCGTCAATGCAGTGGCCATCGACTCCATCGACGACGTGGAGGTGGTGTGTCTGATCATCGATGCCACCAAGCCGTTCGGCCGCGGTGACCAGTGGGTGGCGAACAACGTGGACATGTCCCGGGCTCTCGTGGTGGTCAACAAGATCGACCGCGCGTCACCCGAAACCGTGCTCGAGCAGTTGCGGGCGGTGTCGACCCTCGGCGCCGCGGAGTACTTCCCGGTGTCGGCGGAGACGGGGGAGGGCCTCGACGTGCTCCTTGGAGCCCTCCTCGAGCGGATGCCCGAGGGTCCCGAGTACTACCCGCCCGAGCTGGTGTCCGACGTGGACGAGCACAAGTGGGTCGCCGAACTGGTGCGCGAGCAGCTGCTCGCGGTGCTGAAGGACGAGCTTCCGTACTCGGTGGCCACGGCGGTCACTGAGTGGGAGTGGCCGCGCGTGCGCTGCGAGATCTACGTGGAGCGGGACAGCCAGAAGGGCATGGTGATCGGCAAGGGCGGCGAGCTGCTCAAGCAGGTCGGTCGCGCGGTGCGCATGCAGTTGCCCGAGGGTGCCCACATCGAGTTGCACGTCACCGTCGACAAGGACTGGCAGCAGCGGGCCGACCGCCTGGAGCGACTCGGCTACTGAGCGGGCGCCTCATCCCGTTGTGATGGTGCGCAGGAAGTCCTCGACCTCGCTGCGGTTCCTCGTGCGTGCCATGGGGGGAAGTGCCGCGAGGAGCGTGCGCCGGTACCCCTGCGTGGCGAGTCGACGGTCGAGCACGGCGACGGCGCCCCGGTCGGTGGTGGTGCGGATGAGGCGGCCCGCTGCCTGCGCGAGGGCCGTCGCGCACATCGGGAGATCGATCGCGGAGAAGGACACATCGCGTCCCACGGCCTCCCGGCGGGCCTCGAGGAGCGGGTCGTCGGGCCGCGGGAACGGCAGTTTGTCGAGCACCACGAGTGACAGGGTGCGGCCCGGGAGGTCGACTCCCTGGAAGAAGGACTGCGAGGCGAAGATGCACGATGATTCGTCGGCCATGAACATCTCGATCAATCGCTGACGGGAGTACTCGCGGGGCGTCAGCACGGGGTGGGGGATGCGCCGGCGCATCTCGTCGGCGGCCGCATGGAGGGCGTCGTTGCTGGTGAAGAGCGCGAGGGTGCGGCCACCGGCAGCAGTTATGAGCGCCTCAAGTTCGTCGTGCACGAACGGCCGCCACTCACGCGACCTCGGGTCGGGAAACTCGGGGGAGCAGTAGAGGCGCGAGTTGCGTTCGTAGTCGAACGGCGAGGGGACACTGATGACCTCCGCCCGTTCCGGGTCGAGTCCCACACGGTCGGGAAGCGTGTTGGGCACAGTGGCGCTGGTGAGCACCGCAGAGTGTGCCTCCCACACCTCGCGCTTCATGGCGTCCCCCACGTGCAGGGGCTTGATCTGCAGCACGGGACGGTCGGGTGGACCGTCGACGTATGCGACGTACCCGTCGAAGGAGCCAAGTGCGAGGTCGACCGCCTCGGCGAGACGGCCGATCTGGGTCTGGGCACGCAGGCATGCCTGCGCGGTGGCCTCGTTGCCCGTGGGCACTGCGCGCAGAGCCTCGAGGCAGGAGTTCAGCTGGATGCGTGCGAGCGCGAGGGGGTCCGCCATGTCACCGGGGAGCGGACTGGGCAGGCGCTTGCCATGGTGGGGAACGAGCGATGCGGCGAAGCGGGACGCCTCGTTCTCGAGCGACGAGGTGATCCCGGGGTCGGCGATGTCCCGGCGCACCGCGGCTGCCACCGAGGAGAAACGACCGGGCCGGAGATCGACACCCGTGGTGTCGCTGATCACGGACTCGAGCTGGTGTACCTCGTCGAAGATCACGACCTCGTGCTCGGGCAGGATCGCCCCGCCGCTGCCGACGTGGAGTCCGTACAGGTGGAGATTGACGACCACGACATCCGCAGCCGAGGCGGCATCACGCGCGCGCTCCGCGAAGCACGAGTCGCCCGACGGGCACTTCAGCCGACCGGGGCACTCGTCGGAACCGACGGACACAGCCGATCTCGCGCGCTCGGAAGGCGTGCGCGGGAGTTCCTCGAGGTCACCCGAGGTGGTGGAGGACGACCACGCGAGGATGGTGTCGATCTCCCGCTTCACGGTGCTGCTGGTCTCCTCGATCTCGAGCTGCCCCGCCTTGCCGGTGAGCTCGCGCAGACGCTGCGCACACACGTAGTTGGAGCGGCCCTTCAGCACCGCCCACGTGAAGGGCACCCCGAGCGTGCGCGACAGCAGCGGAAGGTCGTTGCGGCCGAGCTGGTCCTGGAGGGTCTTCGTGGCGGTGGCGACCACCGTCTTCTTGCCGCTCAGAACCGCGGGCACGAGGTAGCCGAGCGACTTTCCCGTGCCGGTGCCCGCCTGGACGATGATGGACCGGCCGGCACCGAGTGCACGTGCCACCTCGTGCACCATCTCGTCCTGGCCGGGACGCTCCTCGGCGTTCTCGATGGATGCGACCACCCGGCGCAGTGACTCGAGCGCCTCGCGCCCCGCGGACGTGCCGGTCACTTGGCGGCGACCAGCGTGAGCGCGCGGTCGAGTTCTGCAGCGTCGAAGTCGGGCCAGGGTTTGTCGGTGAAGTACGCCTTCGCGCCACCGATCTGCCAGAGGAGAAAGTTCGAGATGCGCGTCTCACCCGAGGTGCGCACGAGGACATCGACGGGGGGAAGCGAAGGGTCATACAGGTGCCGGCCGATGGCGCCGGGGTCGACCGGCCCCTCGGATGCGGCCCCGTGTGCCGCATGCACCAGTTCTGCGCGGCCTCCGTAGTCGAACGCGACGGTGAGAACCAGCCCCGTGTTCGTGGCGGTGTCGTCGACGGCCTTGCGGATGGCGCGCTGGATGTGCACGGGTGTCCTGGCACCCTTCTCCGAGAACGGCCGGCCGATCCACCGGATGGATGCGTTGTTGCGGTTCATTTCGTCGACGCGGCCGAAGATCAACCGGTGCAACGAGAGGATGTGCCGTACCTCCGGACGGGGCCGCACCCAGTTCTCCGTGGAGAAGCCGAACACGGTCAGCCATCCGACTCCGCGTGCCGCGGCGGCCCGCACCACCTCGGCCAGGGCCCGCTCGCCCGCAGTGTGGCCCTCAGTCCGGGGGAGCCCGCGCCGTCCGGCCCAGCGTCCGTTTCCGTCCATCACGCAAGCGACGTGGATCTTGCGCGAGGGATCCCGCGGGGAGGGGAAGAACGGCTGGTCGGTCATGGCGCGAGCCCACCCTAGTGAGGAGGCGTGTCGCGGCAGGGGCGACCCAACGCCCCGAGAGCGTCCGGCCGTGGGAGAATCGCCCCCGTGAACGGTGACCACAGACGCGAGGATGCGCTCGAGCATGTGGTCGTCTGCGGCGGCACTCCCGCAGAGTGGGCGGCAATGACGCCCGATGAATGGTCCGTCCGCTTCGCCACGTTTGCCTCGGGTGTCGGGTCGGTGGGGGCGAGGTGGGTCACCCTTCTGCCGCACCACGGTGATCCCCTCGGCGGCGCGGCACTGGACCGCTTCGGCGCCACTCTCGAGGCGACCGGGAAGGTCGAGTTGGTCGACGGTCTCGGGCACCGTCGTTGGGCGTGGAGCCGCGACGACGGACTGACCGTCTGTGTCGACCCGTCGACCGACGGACAGGCGCGGTTCGCGGCCGTGGTCGAGGGCATGCGCCGCACCGGCGTCACCGTCACGGAGGACTCCCTGTCGCGGTCGGTGCTCCATCCGGTGGGCAGCGAGCCCGACCTCGCGCTGATTCTCGGCCCGCCCGACACGCTGCCGCGCTCGCTCGTGTGGGAGCTGGCGTACGCCGAGCTGGTCTTTCTCGACATCGGATGGGACCTCCTGCAGCCCGGGCACCTCGAGATGGCGGTTGCCGACTTCAACAGGCGGCACCGCAGGTTCGGCGGGCTCGACTCGTGACCACCTGGCGCGACGAGGCAATCGTGCTGGGCTCGCGGAAGTCGAGCGAGGCGAACAGGGTTGTCTTCCTCCTCACCGAGCACCACGGCAAGGTGGTGACCGCGGCGAACGGGGCACGCAAGTCGAAGTCGGGCACCGGCGCGCGGCTGTCGCCGATGAACCATGTGGACGTGTTGATCCGTCCGGGCCGCGGGATGGCCACGGTGGAGGAGGTGCGGCTCGTCACCGTGCAGCACCGCCTGCACCGCGACCTGGTGAGGCTCACGCAGGGAATCGCAATGCTCGAGGTGGTCGACAAGATGACCCCCGAGCATGAGCCGGTGCCCCGCATCTTCGCGATGCTGCGCGGCGCTCTCGCGACCCTGGAGGAGACAAGTTCACCGCTCGTGCTCGGGGCGTTCTACTGGAAGCTGCTCGAACTCGAGGGGGCCGGCCCCGTGGTGACGGCGTGTGCACGGTGCGGCTCGCCCGAGGGACTCCACTTCTTCGACCTCAGCGAGGGCGGCGCCGTGTGCGACGGGTGCGGCACCGGGCTGCCGGTGTCGGCCGCCGCACTCGACGTGCTCACCATGGTGCTCGGCGGTCGGCTGCGGGAGGCACTCTCCCTCGAGGACTCCCCGGCGGTGCAGGAGGTCAGCAACCTCGCGATGCACGCGATGGAGGCGCATCTCGAGCGCGGCATCCGCAGCCTCGGTGTGTTCGACCGCCACTTGTAGGCTTGTCTCCCTATGCCCGCGAAGGATCTCGAACAGATCGTCAACCTGTGCAAGCGACGCGGGTTCGTCTACCCGTCGGCGGAGATCTACGGCGGGTTCCGGTCCTCCTACGACTACGGCCCGTTGGGCTCGCTGATGCTGCGCAACGTGAAGGACGCATGGGTTCGCACGATGGTTCAGCAGCGTGACGATGTCGTTCTCATCGATGCCGCCATCCTCGGCCCGCCCCAGGTTTTCGAGGCGTCGGGCCACCTCGCGAACTTCTCCGACCCGCTCGTGGACTGCACCGTGTGCAAGCGACGCTTCCGCGAGGACCATCTCGAGACGAGGGACTGCCCCCAGGGCCGCAAGGGCTGTCAGTTCACCGAGTCGCGTGCGTTCAACCTGATGTTCAGGACCACCGCCGGTCCGGTGGAGGGTTCGGGTGCCGACGTGTACCTGCGCCCGGAGACGGCCCAGGGGATGTTCGTGAACTTCGTGAACGTGCTGCAGACCAGCCGCAAGAAGCCGCCGTTCGGCATCGCGCAGGTGGGCAAGAGCTTCCGCAACGAGATCACGCCCGGCAACTTCATCTTCCGTACCCGCGAGTTCGAGCAGATGGAGCTCGAGTTCTTCGTGCCGCCGGCCGAGGGCCCGAGGTGGTACGAGTACTGGTGCAACGCGCGTCTCGACTGGTACGTGCAGCTCGGCATCCCCCGAGAGATGCTGCGCATCCGGGCGCACGACGCCGACGAACTGTCGCACTACTCGGCAGGCACGAGCGACGTCGAGTTCCTCTTCCCGTGGGGGTGGGGCGAGCTCGAGGGCATCGCCCAGCGCACCGACTACGACCTCACGCAGCACGCCGGGCACTCGGGGGAGAAGCTCGACTACTTCGACCCCGCCACGAACGAGCGCTACGTGCCCTACGTGGTGGAGCCGGCCGCCGGCGCGAACCGCACGATGGCGGCGTTCCTGCTGGCTGCCTACGACGAGGACACCGTGAACGACGAGCCCCGCACCGTGCTGCGCCTCCACCCGCGACTTGCGCCCTACAAGGTGGCCGTGCTGCCGCTGTCGAAGAAGGACACCCTCGTGCCGCTCGCACGGTCCATCTTCGGGGAGCTCTCCGCCGACTACATGTGCGAGTACGACGAGACCCAGGCAATCGGCCGCCGCTACCGCCGCCAGGACGAGATCGGCACGCCCCTGTGCGTCACCGTCGACTTCGACTCTCTCGAGGACGGGGCAGTCACCATCCGCCAGCGTGACTCCATGGAGCAGACCCGCGTGCCTGTCGCTGACCTCCGCTCCGAGGTGCGCCGCATCCTCGGCTTCTGACCTGCCCCGGTGGCAGGTGTAGGTTGACGTCCCTCGGCCCGAAAGGAACTGTGATGAGCCAGGTGTCATTGATCGTGAAGTTGATCGCCGCGGAGGGGAAGCGCGACGACCTCGCCAAGGCCTTCAGCGCCGCGTACGAGCACGTGGCCAGGGAGGAGGGCACCCGCTATTACCTCCTGCACGAGGACATGGGCGATGCGAACGCTCTCTGGATCTACGAGATGTACGAGTCCACGGAGGCGCAGGCCGCCCACGGTGCCGCCGACTGGTTCAAGCCGTTCCAGAAGGGTCTCGCCCCGTTCATCGGCGGCGCACCGGAGTTCCACGGCATCAAGCCCATCGGCGGCAAGGGCCTCTGAGCGGTCCGGGCCGCACGTCGCATGGCGGCCACCACCTATCTCGACGCGATCCTTGCCCGGCACCGTGCCAGGGCGTCGACTGACACGCGCCGGCTCCGCCCACTTGTCGACGAGGCACGTTCGTGCCCGCCGGTGCGCGGTTTCGCCGCTGCACTGAGGTCGGCCGGACGGCTGGCGGTGATCGCCGAGATCAAGCGACGCTCCCCGTCGAAGGGTGACCTGAACGCCGGGCTCGACCCCGCATTGCTCGCCCGCACGTACGAGGCGGCAGGTGCCACTTGCCTGTCGGTGCTCACCGATGCGGAGCACTTCGGGGGCTCCGTGGGGGACCTGCAGGCGGCCCGGTCGGCGTGCTCGCTTCCCGTCATCCGCAAGGACTTCACTGTCGATGCCAGGGATGTCTGCGATGCACGGATCATGGGGGCCGACTGCGTGTTGCTGATCGTCGCGGCCCTCACCCGGGCCGAACTGGCGGAGTTCCTGGCGGTCGCCAGGGATGTGGGCATCGATGCGCTCGTCGAGACCCACGACGAGGCGGAGATCGACGCCGCGGTCGCGGCGGGGGCGACGCTCATCGGGGTGAACCAGCGCGACCTCGTGAGTTTCGAGGTCGACCACGCGAGGGCCGTCCGGGTGGCGTCGCACATACCCGCGTCGTCGGTGCGGGTGGCCGAGAGCGGGGTGCGCGGGCGTGCCGACGCACTGTCGTTGCGCGCCGCGGGCTACGACGCAGTGCTGGTGGGCGAGCACCTGGTGACCGCCGCGGATCCCGCGGCGGCACTCCGCGACCTGATCGTCGACTGACGGCGAAGGGCGGGGAATCACCCGGACCGCCCGCCGGCCGGCACTACCTTTCGTGCAGTGTTCGTGAAGATCTGCGGCATCACCAGCGAGGAGGATGCCCTGCTCGCCGTCGCCCTGGGGGCGGACGCCGTCGGCTTCATCTTCGCGCCGTCGCCGAGGTGGGTGCCCGTGGGGAAGGTGTACGACATCACGCGGCGGCTGCCGCCCGAGATCCTCACGGTGGGTGTGTTCCGCGACGAACATCCCCGGCGGGTCATCGAGACCGTCGACCGCGCCGGCCTGAAGGGTGCGCAGCTGCACGGTCATGAGTCGGCAGAGGATGTCGCCGAGGTGATGAGTTCGGTGCGCACCGTGATCAAGGCGGTCACTGCCGGCACTGTCGACGCCGCGCGCGCCGACAGGTTCCCCACCGATCTCGTGCTGGTCGATGCCCCGGCGCCCGGCTCCGGCCGTGTGTTCGACTGGTCGTTGCTGGGTGAGGTGCCGGTCGGCCCGCGCCTGATCCTCGCCGGTGGTCTGACGCCGGAGAACGTGGCTGCCGGGATCAAGGCGGCTCGTCCGTGGGGCGTGGATGTGTCGAGCGGGGTGGAGTCCTCGCCCGGGCGCAAGGACCCGGTGAAACTGCGCAGGTTCATTGCCGCGGCGAGGGAGGCCGCGCTCCCGGGGGACGACGACACTCCTGCCCCCGAAGGCCGCGCCCCGTACGACTGGATGGACGACTGAGATAGTCGCCACAGCCCCTGCGTTGATTCGTCAGTGGGAACGGGGTCCGACCGTGGTGTAATCGGGGAATGTCCCTTCTCGTGACCCCCGGCCCCGACGGACGCTTCGGCGAGTTCGGGGGCCGGTTCGTGCCCGAGACACTGGTGCCGGCATGTCAGGAACTCGAGGCGGCCTTCGCGGATGCGTGGGCGGACCCGGTGTTCCGTGCCGAACTCGACAACGTGCTGCGCGAGTACGCAGGGCGGCCGAGCATCCTCACCGAGTGCCACAACCTCGGGCGGCAACTCGGCGTCCGGCTCGTGCTGAAGCGCGAGGATCTCAACCACACCGGTTCGCACAAGATCAACAACGTTCTCGGCCAGACGCTGCTCGCGCGGCGCATGGGCAAGAAGCGCATCGTGGCGGAGACCGGCGCAGGCCAGCACGGCGTCGCGTCGGCGACGGCCGCCGCACTGCTCGGTCTCGAGTGCAAGGTGTACATGGGGGCGGTCGACGTGGAGCGCCAGGCACTCAACGTCTTCCGCATGCGCCTACTGGGCGCCGAGGTCGAGGCGGTGCACTCCGGCAGCCGCACGCTGAAGGACGCGGTGAACGAGGCGATGCGCGACTGGGTTGCCACCGTGGAGTCCACCCACTACTGCCTCGGCTCTGTCATGGGGCCGCATCCGTACCCGTACATGGTGCGTCAGTTCCACCGGGTGATCGGCGACGAGGCCCGCACCCAGTGCGCGGACCTTCTCGGTGGTGCACCCGACGTGGTCGTGGCATGCGTGGGCGGCGGCTCCAACGCGATGGGCATCTTCTCGGGCTTCGTCGACACCGACGCCCGTCTCGTGGGTGTCGAGCCCGCCGGCGGTGCGGCCGTCGGCCGCGGCCAGCCCGGTGTGGTGCACGGCATGAAGAGCTACCTCATGCAGGACGAGCACGGGCAGGTGCAGGAGGCCCACAGCATCAGCGCCGGTCTCGATTACCCGGGTGTCGGCCCGGAGCACTCGTACCTCGCGTCCATCGGCCGGGCCGAGTACCCCACGGTCACCGATGCAGAGGTGATCGAGGCATTCCAGTTGATGGCGCGCTCCGAGGGCATCATCCCCGCGCTCGAGTGCGCCCATGCCGTCGCCTGGATCGCGCGCGAGGCACCGCACATGCAGGGGCGCACGGTGCTCATGAACCTGTCGGGCCGTGGCGACAAGGACGTCGCGCAGATGATGGACGTGCTCGGCGGCGGGAAGTGACGGGAGCACTCGAGTCCGCACTCCGTGCGCGCATCGACGGCGGCGGGAAGTGCCTGGTTCCCTACATCACGGGTGGCTTCCCCGGCTGGGAGGACAGCGTGCGTGCGTGCGCGGCGAACGGTGCCGATGCCGTGGAGATCGGCATCCCGTTCAGCGACCCAGTGATGGACGGACCAGTGATCCAGGCGGCATCGCAGGTGTCGCTGGATGAGGGCACGACCCCGGCGTCGGTGCTGCAACTGGTGCGTGCACTCGACGTCGGCATCCCGCTGGCGGTGATGTGCTACTACAACACCGTGTTCCACGCGGGTCACGAGCGCTTCGCGAACGATCTCCATGCCGCCGGCGTGGCCGCAGCGATCGTGCCCGACCTGCCGCTGGAGGAGTCTGGCCCCTGGTGTGCCGCGGCTGACGGTGCGGGTGTGGAGACCGTGATGCTGGCAGCACCCACCGCACCCGACGAACGTCTCCCGCGCGTGACGGCACGCGCACGCGGGTTCGTGTACTCCGTGGGCCTGCTCGGCGTCACGGGGGAGCGCGACACGCTCGCGGGCACCGCCACACGGCTCGCGGCCCGCGTGAAGTCCGTGACCGACAGGCCGGTGCTGGTGGGTGTCGGTGTGTCCAATGCCGCCCAGGCCGTGGAGGCCAGCACCGTCGCAGACGGTGTGGTGATGGGTGCCGCCGTGGTCCGACGGATGATGGAGGGCGGGCCGGATGCAGTGGGAGCGTTCATCCGCGAGGTCCGCACTGCCCTCGACGGCGGACGCTGACGGCATGAGCATCTTCGGGCCCGAGTGCGAGCTCTGTGAGGCCGCGCGGATGACCGAGTGGTTCCACGAGGACGAGGAGATGTGGATCGCTGAGTGCGAGGCATGCGGGGTGCCGATGGTGGTGTGGCGCACTCACGACCCGCATCCGCCCGAGGACGTGAAGGCCCGGCTCCATGCCCGGCTCCTCGAGATCGTGGACGTGCACTGGGAGATGGAGGTGCGGATTGACGACAACATGCGCACGATCCCCGACCACTACCACGCGCACGCGAGACCCCGGCAGGGCTTCTACGGCCACGGCATGCGCCGCACGAACTAGCCTCGCCACATGCTGAAGGACGGCTCGAAGGCTCCCGCAATAGAACTTCTCGACCAGAACGGCAGGCCGTTCTCGCTCGCGAAACAGGGCAAGGGAAAGATCCTCGTGTACTTCTACCCGAAAGCTGACACACCCGGATGCACCCAGCAGAGCTGCGGACTGCGCGACATCGTGCCCGAGATCGGGCGCACGAAGATCGTGGGCATCAGCCCCGACAGGCCGGAGAAGCAGAAGAAGTTCGACGAGAAGTTCGGCCTCGGGTTCCCGCTGCTGGCCGACACGGACAACACGGTGGCCAAGGCCTACAAGGTGTGGAAGAAGAAGTCGATGTACGGCCGCGAGTACATGGGCATCGAGCGCTCCGCATTCCTCATCCAGGACGGCGTCATCCTGAACACGTGGTACAAGGTGTCGCCCAAGGACACCCCGGCCAACCTGCTGAAGGCGCTCGGCAGGTGAGCGGGTTCGCCGCTCCCGCCGACGTTCTGCCCCACCGTCCTCCGTTCCTCCTCGTCGACCGGATCAGCGCGTTCGAGGCGGGCCGGGGGGCAACGGGACACTGGAAGTTGAGGGGAGACGAGTGGTTCTTTCCCGGGCACTTCCCGGGACGGCCCACGCTGCCGGGTGTGCTCATGTGCGAGGCGATCGCGCAGGTCGGCGCGTATGCGGTGCTTTCGGACCCCGCGTTCGCGGGTCGTCTGCCACTCTTCGGGGGGATCGACGGGGCACGTTTCCGCCGTCAGGTGGTGCCGGGTGACGAACTCGACCTGGTGGTGGAACTTGGTCGCATGAACTCGCGCGCAGGCAAGGGCTCCGGCCGGGCGCTGGTGAACGGTGAGGTCGCCTGCGAACTCGACCTGCTCTTCGTATTGGTCGATGCCTGACGACGATATTGAGTGGGTTCCTTCAACGGGGATCCTCGACACACTGACCGACCGTCGGGTCACGTTGCGTCGTTGGCGCGCAGACGATGCAGAGGTGATGCACGGTCTCATCACCGCGAACCTCGACCACCTGCGGCCGACCATGCCGTGGATCGCCCACGAGCCGCTCGCCGTGGAGGCGCGCAGGGCACTGCTCGCGGAATGGGAGACTGCCTTCGACAGCCGCCGCGACTTCGCCTATCTGCTTCTCGACGGGTCCGAGCCGGCCGGTTCGGCGGGGCTGCACACCCGTCAGGGAGCCGGGGTGCTGGAGATCGGCTACTGGGTGGCTGCCGTCCACACTGGTCAGGGGCTCGCCACCGCCGCCGCGCGACTGCTGGCGGAAGCCGCGCTCGAGCTCGCGGATGTCTCTGCGGTGGAGATCCACCACGACGCCAGGAACCCTGCGTCGGGTCGGGTCGCGGAGAAGGCGGGCTTCGCACAGGTGTCGACCTATGCGAGGGAACCGGAGGCACCGGCCGACTCCGGTGTCGCCGTGAGGTGGGTGAGGGTGCGCGACTGACTCAGCCGGCGGGCGCGATGATCACGGAGCCATTGTGGCCGCCGAACCCGAAGTTGTTCGAGATGGCGGGGCCCGGCGTCCACTGCCTCGCAGAACCGGTGACGAGGTCGATCGTCATCCCCGGGTCCACGGTTGTGGTGCCGGCCGTCGGCGGGATGAGGCCGTGCTGCATGGACAGGATGACCTGCGCTGCCTCGAGCGCCCCCGCAGCACCGAGCGCATGGCCGGTGACACCCTTGCCGCTCGTGACCGCCACCGCTGCCGGCCCGAAGACCTCGGTGACGGCCGTCGCCTCGGCGGCATCGTTCAACGGGGTGGACGTGCCGTGGGCATTCACGAGCCTGATGTCGGAGGGGGAAAGGCCCGCGTCGTCGAGGGCGAGGTGCATGCACGCGATGGCACCGGTGCCGCCGGGAGAGGGGGCGGTGATGTGATGTGCGTCGGCATTCGAGGATGCCCCGAGAACTTCACCGAGAATCTGCGCACCACGCGCCACCGCACGGTCCCATCGCTCGAGGATGAGCACGGCCGCCCCTTCGCCCATCACGAACCCGTCACGGCCGGCGTCGAAGGGCATGCTGCGGCCGGTGGACGACAGCGCCGTCATGTTCCCGAACCCGGCCAGCGAGGTCGCGGTGGCGGCACACTCTGAGCCCCCGGTGGCAACGGCATCGCAGCGGCCCCAGGCGATGAGGCGAGCCGCATAACCGATGGCATGCGTGCCGGCAGCACACGCGGTGCAGATCGTCTCGTTCGGGCCCTGGAGTCCGTGTTTCATTGATATCGCAGCACCGGAGGCATTTGCCATCATCATCGGCACGAGGAAGGGCGACACGCGACGCTCGCCGCGCTCGACCCGGGTGATGATCTGCTCCTCGAGCGTGTGCAGGCCGCCGATGCCCGTGGCGAAGATGGTGCCGAACCGCGACGGATCCACCCCGTGGTCGCCGACCTGTTCGAACGCCTCGTGGGCCGCGGCGATCGCGAACTGCTCCACGCGGTCGGCCCTGCGGGAGTCCTTCGTGCTGGCGTACCAGGGCGCAGGATCCCATCCGTCGATCTCCACCGCGGTGGTGCCCGAGATGCCCGGTCCCATGAGGCCCTGCCAGTACGCGTCCTTGCCGATGCCACAGGGGGCCACGACACCGAGACCGGTGATCGCAACGCGGTGTCCTGCTCCGTTCATGGTCTGCTCAGGGGGGGGGTGGGGTCTGTCAGACCTTGGTCATGAGGAGGTCGAAAGCCTCTCCGACGGTCTTGAGGTCCTGGTACTCCTCTTCGGGCATCTCCACACCGAAGACCTCCTCGAGTTCCATGACGAACTCCACGAGGTCGAGCGAGTCGGCGTCGAGTTCCTCCTTGAACCGGGCCTCACGGGTGACCTGTGCGGCCTCGACGTCCAGCATCTTCACCGCGGCGGCGACGAACTTGTCGAAATGTTCCTGGCTCATGGGTTTCCTTCCGTTCTCCGTTCCACAGTCTCCCACACGGCGGCCCCGGCGGACCGTTAGTGGCCCATCCCCAGCCCGCCGTCGACGGGTATCACGGCACCTGTGATGTATGCCGCGTCGGGTCCGGCGAGGAACTCAACGACACCTGCGATCTCGTCGGCTGACGCCATTCGCGCGAGCGGAACCTGGGCTGTGAGTTCCTTCAGGCGGTCCTCCCCAAGGGAGGCCGTCATGTCGGTCTCCACGGGCCCGGGTGCCACCACATTCACCGTGATTCCGCGCGACCCGAGTTCGCGGGCGAGCGAACGGGCGAACCCCACGAGTCCGGACTTCGATGCGGCGTAGTTTGCCTGTCCACCGGAGCCGAGCAGCCCCACCACTGATGACATGAGGATGATGCGCCCCTTGCGGGCCCGCAGCATGTCCTTGCTCGCGCGCTTCACCACACGGAAGGCCCCGGTGAGATTGGCGTCCACCACGGCGGAGAAGTCGTCCTCGCTCATGCGCAGCAGCAGCGTGTCGCGGGTGATGCCTGCATTCGACACCAGAATCTCGACCGGACCGAACTTCTCCTCGACTGCCTTGAAGGCGGCATCAACCTGCGATGAGTCGGTGACATCACACTTCACGCCGAACAACCCGTCCGGCGGCGGGGAGGAGTTGTACGTGACCGCGACAAGGTCGCCGAGCGCCTCGAACCGACGCGCACAGGCGAGGCCGATGCCGCGGGACCCACCGGTAACCAGTACGACCCTGCTCACCGGCCGCCCCACTCGATGATGGCGCTCGCGGCCGTCATGCCCGCGCCGAAACCGACGAGCAGCACGAGGTGACCTCGTGCGACCCGGCCCTCCTCCACCGCGCGGAAGAGCGCGAGGGGGATGGACGCCGAGGACGTGTTGCCGGTGTCCTGGAGGCACATCGCCGCGCGCTCGATCGGCACCTCGAGTCGGTCACAGGCGGCCTGCACGATGCGGATGTTCGCCTGGTGCGGCACGATGAGCGACACGTCGTTCGCTGTCACCCCTGCGTGCTCCATCGACTTCTGTGCGCTGTCCACCATGATGCGGACGGCCCGCTTGAACACTTCCTTGCCGTTCATGTGGATGAAGCCGCCGTGGTCGCAGTAGAGGATGTCCTCGAGCGAGCCGTCGGCATCGAGGTCCCAGCCGAGCAGCTGTCCCGGTCCGGCCTCGAGCACAGCCGCGCCCGAACCGTCCGCGAAGAGCACGGCAGTGTTGCGGTCTGTCCAGTCGGTGATGCGGGAGAGAATGTCGGTCCCGATCAGCAGCACCCGTTCGGCGCCCATGGCGACGAGACCGTGCGCGTTCACGAGTGCATAGACGAAGCCCGAGCATGCGGCGTTCACGTCGAAGGCTCCGCACCGCAGGCCGAGGTTCCTCTGCACCGTCGCTGACGTGGCGGGAACGGCCCTGTCGGGGGTGGTCGTCGCCAGCACCAGCGCATCGATCGAGGCGGGGTCGACCCCCGCCATCCGCAGTGCTGCGGCCCCCGACACGGTGCTGAGCTCGGCGTTCGTCCCCCCGATGTGCCTGCGCTCGATGCCGGTGTGTCGGGTTTCGTCGAGCTCGGTCCCGGCGGGGTGCTCACAGGCATGGCGAAGCGGACCGTCGAGTCGCTGCGCACGATCAGTGTCTCCACCCCGGACGAACTCGACCGGCTCATCGAGTGGGTGGGCTCCCCCGCCCCCGTCACCCCCGTACAGCACGAGGGTGAGCATCTCTTCGCGGTCGAGCGACTCGTGGTGAGCCCCGCCGCCGGTGTCTTCGTGCCCGTCGGCGACGTTCGTGCAGGCTCGACCATCGAGGTCGGACAGCTGCTCGGTCATGTGGGTGAGGCCGAGGTGCGCTCACCGTTCGCCGGCAGGGTCGAGAACTACATCGCCGTCGAGGGGGAACGCGTCACGGCGCGACAGCCCATCGCGTGGTTGAGAACGCACTAGGAGAACCCCATGCCCGCCATCCCGCCCAATGTGAGAGGAGCCCGGTTCACCGGCTGGGGCACCGCTCTCGGCCACAGGACGGTCACGAACGGCGATCTCGCCGCAACGATGGACACGAACGACCAGTGGATCCGCGAGCGCACCGGCATCGA
>JBJTFB010000253.1:0-4684 GCA_046093205.1 Acidimicrobiales bacterium | reverse complement strand
CGCCGCAGGTCTCGGCCGACAACGGCACCGCCGATTGCGGCGCCATCACCTGGCGGATCTTCACCAACTACAAGGCGACCGGCGATGCCTACCGGGGCACCATCAACGCCTACGGCACCGGCGCGTTCGAGGCCACGACGGCCACGATCGCATCCACCATCGGCTCGACCATGACGATGGTGTTCCAGCCGATCGTCTCGGTGTGCGGGTCCCAGGTGACCAAGTCCTACATCAAGGGCAACGGCGCGCCGTACGCCCCGGCCGACTATGTCGAGGTGGGCAAGACCTGCAACACCGGCGACTACCAGTGGCTGATCGGGGCGGGCCGGATGTGCTCGACCGACCAGACCGGCTACGACTTCGGCTCCAAGTACACCTTCACGGGATCGGACCTGCCCACCGGACAGGACACGTTCACGATGAAGGTCGAGACCGCCGACGGCAAGTCGTACGAGTTCACCTCGAGCCCCGGGTTCGTGTTCGTGACGCATCCGATGTTCATCTCCTACAACGACGGCACCGGAGAGAAGCAGGTGCAGTACGGCGCCCCTTCGGTGAACATCTCGGTCGCCAAGTCGACGGTGCTCACCCTCAAGATGTACCGGCCGCAGCGACTCGCAATCGACGGCGAGACGGGCACGTTCTACGACCTCGGCGGATTCAAGGTGAGCCCCGACATCCCGAACGGCATCTCGACGGTGCAACCGGGTCAGCCCGCGCCGCCCGGGTCCCAGCCGAGCCAGGGTCCCGGCAAGTGCGATGCCCAGTCGGTGACCGACACCGAGATGACCTCGGACCAACCGATCAACACGACCACGAAGCCCACGATGACCATCAAGTGGGAGATCGGCAAGTGCTTCGACGCCAGGTCGATCGCCTGGTCGGCGGGATCGCTCACCGTGGACATCCAAGTCGAGCCCTCCGGGCCCGGCGGCAACGCAGCCCAGAAGCTGGTCCTCACGACGACTTCGTGAGCAACGACGCCACCTGACATCTCCTGAACCCCGGGCCCCGGCCCGGGGTTCAGTGTTTCCCGGGGCAACGGCGCCCCGACGGGATCACTTCTTCGAGGAGATCTTCTTCTGCACCGCACCGATCATCTCGGCGAACCACGGTTGGCGGGTGCTCCACAACTGGGGTTCCAACTCGCGAGCCACGGCATCGGGATGGGTGGTGATGTCGTGCATGTCGCGGATCGTCTTCTTCGTCACCTCGAGCAGCTCGCGGGGTCGGCTCGCGGCGCGCGCGGCCATGGTCTGGGCCGTCGCGAGCAACTGGTCGTCGTCCACGCACCTCCATGCGAGCCCGATGCGCTCGGCCTCGGCACCGTCCAGCACCTCACCGAACACGACGGCGGCCATCGTCGCCTGGGGGCCCACGATGCGCCGCATCATCCAGGTGTGCCCCCCACCGGGATGGATGCCGATCTGGAGGAACCTCGTGTCGAACTTGGCGCGTCGCGCCGCGATCCTCACGTCGCACCCGAGCGCGAGATTCATCCCCGCACCGACGGCGGCCCCGTTGACGGCCGCGATCGTGGGGAGCGCGCTGCGGGCGATGCGCAGGAAGCCCTCGTAGATGTTGCCCAGGCTCGTGCCCGAGGCCTCGGCGAGGTTGCCCAGGTTCGCCCCGGCGCAGAACGCAGGCGCGGCACCGGTGACCACCAGCGCACCGATCTTCTCGTTGCCCTCGATGTCGTCCATGGCCGCGGTGATCTCGGCGACCATCGGCGCGGTGAGCGTGTTCCGCTCGTCGGGGTTGTTCAGGGTGAGCGTGGCCACACCGTCGGTGACCGAGACCAGTACGAGACTCATGGGCGATGAGTCTTCCACACGGCTTCCCGGCACCGCTCCCCCGTGGCCTACGGTGTGCCCATGTCCGCTGACCCAGTGCTCTACGAAGCGAGTGACGGCATCGCCACCGTCACCCTGAACCGGCCCGACAAGCGCAACGCCCTGAACTCCGAGGTGCTGCGCCTGCTGCCCGAGCTCATGCTGCGTGCCGAGCGCGACCCCGCCGTCGACGTGATCATCCTCACCGGCAGCGACCCTGCCTTCTGCGCGGGTCTCGACCTCAAGCAACTGGGCGACTCGGGTGACAACCTTCGCGGCTCGGGTGCCGACGGCACGCCGAACTCCACGGGCGTGCGCGGGCCGTTCCCTGCGCTCACGAAGCCCCTCATCGGCGCGGTGAACGGTGTCGCCATCACCGGCGGTTTCGAACTGGCGCTGAACTGCGACTTCCTCGTGGCGAGCGAGCACGCGAAGTTCGGGGACACGCACTCACGCGTGGGCGTGATGCCGGGCTGGGGCCTCACCGTGCTGCTGCCGCAGGCGATCGGCACGAGGCGTGCGATCGAGATGAGCCTCACCGGCAACTTCATGGGCGCCGAGGAGGCACTCGCGTTCGGGCTGGTGAACCACGTGGTTCCGCACGGCGAACTGATGCACTTCACCCGGCTCCTGGCGTCCGACATCATCGGCAACGAGCGCGACGGGGTGCGCCGGATGCTGCAGACCTACAAGGAGCACGGCGCATCCGTGGATCAGTGGGAGCACGAGGCCGCCGTGGGTGCCACCTGGCGCCGCCAGCATTTCGCCACCGAGAAGGTGGCGGAGCGCCGTGCACGCATCATGGAGCGCGGACGCACCCAGTGATGCTCAGGCGGTGACCTCGCTCACGGCCGTGATGGTGATGCCCCCTCGCGGGTGCTGGCGCAGTTCCACACGCACACGCTTCGGCGCGGCAGTCGTCATCACCTCACCGGCGATCTCGGCAGCGAGTGCCTCGGCAAACACCGCACGGTCGCGGAAGCCCCACAGGTAGAGCTTCAGGCTCTTCGACTCGATGCAGTGCGCGTCCGGCTCGTAGTCGATCCGCACCGAGGAGATGTCGGGCTGGCCGGTGACCGGGCACATCGACATCAACTCGTCAGTGGAGAACGACACGGAGGTCACGTTCGCCGGTGCGGGGAACACCTCCACGTGCTCTATCGCACCGCGCACGGTGCTGCCGAGAACGGTGAGGCCGGGGATCTCGCTCATGCACTCAGGCTACGCAGGCACCCGGCGGTCATGCGCCCCTCAGCGGAGGTCGGCGGGGAGGATCTCGAGCAGTGGCACGAGGGGCCGCGGCCCCACGTGCGAGATGACCTCGGCGGCAGCGACGGCACCGATGCGGGCACAGGTGGTGAGGTCGCGTCCCTGCGTGAGGCCCCACAGGAACCCCGCAGCAAAAAGGTCGCCGGCGCCCGTGGTGTCGACGACATCGACGCCGGGCACCGCGGGGATCGCGTGCACGTCGTCGCGCGTCACGATGATGCTGCCCTTCTCGCTGCGCGTGACGGCGGCGATGTGGCAGTCCTGCCGCAGCAGGGCGACCGCGTCATCGATGTCGGTGCACTCGTACAGCGAGTTGAGCTCGTCCTCGTTGGCGAACAGCAGGTCGATCTCGTCGCGCACCAGTGCGCGGAAGTCGTCGCGGTGGCGGTCGACGCAGAACGAATCGCTAAGGGTGAGGGCCACCACGCGGCCGGCGGCGTGCGCACGGGCTGCCGCGTCGCGGAACGCGGCCTTCGCCTCATCGCGGTCGAACAGGTAGCCCTCGAGGTACACGACCGCGGCGGACTCCACGAGACGGTCATCCACGTCGTCGAGCGACAGGTGCGTGCTGACACCGAGATACGTGTTCATGGTGCGCTGGGCGTCGGGGGTGACCACCACGATCGACCGCGCGGTGGGCAGGCCGCCGCCCCCGTTGCCGCTGTGGAAGTCCACGCCGATGCTGCGCATGCCCTCGGTGAAGATGCGCCCGAACGGGTCGTCGGCGACCTTGCCGATGTAGGCGGCGTGCCCGCCCAGGCTCGCGACACCCGCGATGGTGTTGGCCGCCGAACCGCCGCTGGTCTCGATGCGGTCGGCCAGTGACGAGGTGAGCGACAGTGCACGGTCGGTCTCGATCAACGACATCGACCCCTTCACCATCCCGTTCGAGTCGAGGAACCCGTCGTCAACCATGGAGATCACGTCGACGATCGCGTTGCCGATGCCCACCACGTCGTAGCGGATTCCCTCCTTGTTCGAGAGTCCGGGAACGTGGGCGGTGAAGGGATGCTGTCTCGGCACGGTTTCCCACGGTAGTCCCCCGCAGGCACAGGGTTAGCCTTGCGGCGTGAGCCACCTCGACAACCCCCACCGTCTCCCCCGTACCGTTCTTCCGCGTCGCTACGACCTCTCGCTCGAGCCCGACCTCGCGAACGCCGCGTTCACCGGCACGGTCACGGTCACGTGCGAGGCGGTCACCGCAGCCGACGAGATCGTGCTGAACGCGAAGGAGATCGATGTCAGCCGTGTCACGGTGAACGGAGCGGACTCGCGGTTCTCGCTGCATGACGTTACCGAACGCCTCGTCATCGACGCCCGGGTGCCGGCCGGGCCGGTCACCGTCGTGGTCGAGTTCACGGGCATCCTGAACGACAAGCTGCGCGGCTGGTACCGCAGCACGTTCCGCGACGACAACGGCACCGAGCACGTGATCGCCACCACGCAGATGCAGTCCACCGACTGCCGCAAGGCCTTCCCGTGCTTCGACGAACCCGACATGAAGGCCGTCTTCGCGGTCGACCTCACGGTGGAGCAGGGCCTGCTCGCGATCTCGAACGGCCCGGAGACCAGGCGCGAGGCCG
>JBJTFB010000252.1:0-4236 GCA_046093205.1 Acidimicrobiales bacterium | reverse complement strand
TGTCTGACCCGGCAGATTGACCGGGCCCCGGATTCAGTCGATGCGGACCAACCCGTTGGTGCTGACCGCGGTGTCCGCGCGCCAGTTCACCTTCCCGTCTCGGTCCACCACGCGGCCGCCCGCTCCGTGCACCACCGAGATCAACGCGGCGATGTCATAGGGCCCGAGGCCGATTGCATCCACCGCGATGTCGATGGCACCCTCGGCCACCAGCATGTGCTGCCAGAAGTCGCCGTAGCCACGCACCCGTTTCACCGTCGACTTCAGGTGCTTCACCCAGTCCGCACGGCTGGCATCACGCCAGGTCTGCTCACCCACGATCGACAGTGACGCCTCGGACAGTTCGCTGACACCACTCACCCGGATGGGGGAGCCGTTGCGGTAGGCGCCACCTTCGGTGAGCCCCCACCAGCGGGCCCCCAGCGCCGGCGCCGTCACCACACCCACAACAGGGCCGGCATCACGGTGCACGAGCGCGATGAGAGTGGCCCACACCTGCACGCCACGAACGAAGTTGCTGGTGCCGTCGATGGGGTCGACCACCCACGTGAACTCGGCGTTGTCGTTGCCCCCGGTGCCGTGCTCCTCGCCGTACCAGGCATGGTGCGGGCGCTCATGGCGCACCATGTCCATGATCACGGTCTCGCACGCCCGGTCGACCTCGGTGACCTCGGTGTTGTTTTCCTTCAGGTCCACCGAGAAGCTGCGGGCCTCGAAGCGGGGGAGAGTGACCGCATCCGCGGCGTCGGCCAGCCGCAGGGCGAGGTCCAGTTCGGGGGCAAGGTCGTTCGACACCGCCACCGACTGTAGGGGGAGGGGGCGGTCAGCTCCGGGAGTTTTCTAGGTGCGGGCCGACGTAACCGACCCACACCTTTCCGGTCGACGAGAGGCCGTCGAGCGTGAAGTGGATGCGGGGTACGTTCGGGAATGTCCCCGGGAGCTTGAAATGCGCGGGCATGTAGATCCTGGACGAGGGGTCGACCGTTCTCGGAACGGGGAACGTCCGCGCCGCACGGAACACGGGGTTGTTACCCGTGCCCTCGGACTCCTTCATCGCCAGGGAGCTCGACGCGTAGCCATCAAGCTTTGCGAAGTTGAAGAAGTCGATCGTGTCGCTCCCTCCAGACGTGGCAAGCGCATATTTGTCGAGGGTCTCGAGGTCCTGCTTGATGCGCCGCGCGACGTGTGCACGGTTCGGCAGCCCCTCGAGGACCCTCAGTTCGTCGAGGGCCCGTGCGGAGAACTCGATCCTCGGGCAGTT
The DNA here is from genome assembly GCA_046093205.1 of Acidimicrobiales bacterium. Classification (GTDB taxonomy): domain Bacteria; phylum Actinomycetota; class Acidimicrobiia; order Acidimicrobiales; family Ilumatobacteraceae; genus UBA2093. The sequence goes on along the minus strand of JBJTFB010000252.1, from coordinate 2,975 downwards.
GTTGCGCACCCAGTCGACCGCCTCCGAGCAGGACGCCGGGATGAACGTCACCGAACCCGAACTGCTGGGGAGGACCGCCTTCAGTGCGTGAAGAACGGCGATCGTCGACTGGATTGCCCTGATCGTGGGCACGCGCATGGTGCGCAGCCACGTGCGCACGGAGTCGGTGATGAGTCCGTCGTCGAGGCTCATGATGACGAGCGTCGACTCATCTGTCAGCACCTCTCGCAGCTTGCTCGGGTTCGGCTGCGTGCTCCCTTCCCACTTCACCCACGACAGCTCCGCGAGCTCCAGAATCTCCTCGAGGTCGGAGAGCGCGACTGAATCGTCACGGCCGCCGAAGACAACCACATGCTTGTCCCGGTACTCCTCTCTCACATCGTTCGCCAGTTCCTGGGCGTACATCTCCTCGAGCCGGGACAGGTCGGGCGACCGGTCCATCACACGGGTCATGCGGGTGATGACCTCGTTGATCTGCGCCCGGTAGGCGATGTTCCAGTCGTCGGAATCCACGAGGCGCAGCTCGATGAACTGGATGGCCTGCTGCGCGAGGATGAAGTCACCGTTGGAGGCCGCCTGGTCGGCTGCCATGTACGCAAGAACCATCGAGGCCCTCCGCGCCTCGATGTCGTCACCCCGGTCGAGGCCGATGGCATTCGTGAGCAGCAGCCCGGGCAACCGCTCCGGGTGGAGGAGCGGCCTGAGGGTCTGGACGGTTCCGAGGTACTCGTCGACATCCCCGCCGCCGTAGTGGATCAGCACGTCGGCATCGTCGCCGGCGAGTTCCAGCAGGCCGCTCGACAGTGCGAGCGCCACCACCTCGCGCCGCACCACTGACCAGTCGGGGCTTGACTGCAGTGCGGTGTGGGCCACCCTGATGGCCAGCTGCGGGTTGATCGCACCGAGAGAGCGGACAATCGCGGCTACGGCCGACTCACCACGGGCTCTCTCGGCCATCGCCAGGAGGAGACGGGCTGCCTTGTCCTCGCTCATCACCATCCCCGGCAGTTCCGCGAACCACTCGACGGTCTGGTCGGAAACGTGCGCCATGGCGTCGACAACCTCCTCGAAGAGCACGGTGTTCGTCTCGCCGCTGGACAGGTCGACCCGTTCGAGAAGATTCACGGCGTCGGTGGGCTGGTCGAGGAACAGGGCCGTGAGAAGCGACCACCACACTGCCCGCGAGTCGTTGCGCAGGAGGAGGGCCTTCGTGAACTCGTCGCGGGCCGCCGCGTACTGCTGGTCGAGCAGATGCAGCCGACCACGCTGGACCATCAGCTCCGGGTCGCCGGGAAACACCGCAGAGAGCCGGGTGAGGAGTTCTGCCGCCCGGGTGCGGTCGCTGGTGGAGCCGCGGACGATGTCATCAAGGAAGCGCGTCCATTCCTGCCCGAGAACCCTGGGTCCGGTGGGGTCGACCTGGTCGTTCGGGTCGACCCTGACGGCAAGCGGCACGTACGCCGAGAACTGCGGGTCGGGGAGGATCTCGACCTGCACCGACCCCTGGCCGGCCTCGAGGAAGTTCACCTCCAGGTCGAGGAAGCCGTCCCGTGGAAGACGCGGCGGGGGCTGAACATCGCCCATCACACCGCCCACCGATGCGTGGATCCGGCGGGAACTGAGGGCGTCGTCGGAGAGATGGGGGTTGTACGAGAAGAACGTGAACTTGGTCTCCTCCGACTGCCGGACCCTGCGTGATGGACCCTCGGGGTGCCCGTCATAGGCGCCCCCGTGCGGCCGGAAGAAGACGGTGTTGCCGAATGTCGCCGGGTCCCAGGTGTCGGTGAGGAAGTCGATCGACCTCTTCCACGTGTCGACCGACTGGCCGAAACCGATCTCCTCTGTCTCCAGCCACTCCGGTCGCAGGGGAGTCACGAATGAGTCCGGCGGGGTCGCACCCTCGCTCTTCTCCCACGTGGACAGTCGGGTGTCGAAGTTCTCTGGCACCGAGAGATACGGGCCGAGCTGGAAGACGAACCGGAAGACCCCGATCTGGTCATCCTTGATGGGGGGCTCGACGAGAGTCATCACCCTGCTCGGGAGGGCGTGCTCGAGGTTCTTGTCGACGAGAAACGACACTGCACGGAATGTCTCACCCGATTCGATGAGGTCGAGCACGGCGGGGTCGATCCAGCGGAACCTGTACGCGGTCCGCGTGTACTCGCCGGGCACGGCCCGCAGCATCTTGATGATCTGGTCGCGGTACTCCTTGCGGAGGCAGCCTCTGAAGAGAGCGACAGTGTTCATTGAACCCCCCCGTCCGCCCACTGGACGGAGGCTCAGGGTAGCGACGGTGCAGACAATGCGGTCATGGGCCGCCCCCGGAGCCGGCTGTCGAGCCCCTCGGGCGACACTCTGCCACTGCCTTGCCGTGCCCGCACACATGAGGGCATGCACCCGAACTCACAGATCGACCGCCTCGGGCGGGCCATCCGCGACGGCACCATGACCCCGGAGGACCTCGCCCTCCTCGCAGAGCTGCGGGGTGTGTGGCAGCGGGAGCGAAGTTGGCTGGAGGAACAGGTCGCCTTGCACAGCACCGTCGCTCCCGTGACGGTCTCGGGTCGAGTCAAGAACCTCGGCACACTCCGCGAGAAACTGCACAGGATGAACGGTGAGATGTCCACCGTCAGGGACATCGTGGGTGTGCGTGTCGTGGTGCAGGGCGGAAGAGAGGAGCACATCTTCACCGCCGGCTATGTGGCAATCGCTCTTGCTGACTTCGCTCCGAAGTTCATCGACCGGATGAACAACCCACGATGCGGGTACCGCGCTGTCCACTTCGAGATCAGACGCGACGGCATTCGGTCCGAGATCCAGGTGAGGTCGCGACGCCAGCATGAATGGGCCGAGGCGATGGAAGCGTTTGCAGACATCGCTGGACGGAATGCCCGTTATGTCGACACCTACGACTTTCCGGATCTGAAGGGTCTCACCCGGCAACTCGCCCGCGAGTGCATGAATGCACTCCTCAG
>JBJTFB010000251.1:0-4765 GCA_046093205.1 Acidimicrobiales bacterium | reverse complement strand
TCCGTGGGCAGGCCGAGCGCCTCGTCGTAGCCGTTGGTGTGCAGCGACTGCGTGCCGCCCAGCACCGCCGCGAGGGACTGCACGGCCACGCGCACCACGTTGTTCAGCGGCTGCTGCGCGGTGAGGGTGGACCCGCCGGTCTGCGTGTGGAAACGCAGCAGCTTGCTGGCCTCCTTCTTCGCACCGAAACGCTCGGTCATGATGCGGTGCCACATGCGGCGGCTCGCACGGAACTTCGCGACCTCCTCGAAGAAGTTGTTGTGGCCGTTCCAGAAGAACGACAGGCGCGGCGCGAAGTCGTCCACGTCGAGACCGGCGTCCACCGCCGCCTGCACGTACGCGATGGCATCCGACAGCGTGAACGCGATCTCCTGAACCGCCGTGCTGCCGGCCTCGCGGATGTGGTACCCGGAGATCGAGATGGTGTTCCACTTCGGCACGTTCCGCGAGCAGTAGTCGAAGATGTCGGTGATCAGCCTCATGGAGGGCCGCGGCGGGTACACGTAGGTGCCGCGCGCGATGTACTCCTTCAGGATGTCGTTCTGGATGGTGCCGCTGATGGCGGTGGACGGGACGCCCTGCTCCTCGGCGACCAGTTCGTACATCAGCAGCAGGATCGCTGCCGTGGAGTTGATCGTCATCGACGTGGACACCTTGTCGAGCGGAAGGTCCTTCAGCAGGAGACGCATGTCGTCGAGGCTGCTGATCGCCACTCCCACCTTGCCCACCTCGCCCTCGGCGCGGGCGTGGTCGGAGTCGTACCCCATCTGGGTGGGCAGGTCGAACGCGCACGACAGGCCCGTCTGGCCCGCCTGCAGCAGGAACTTGAAGCGCTCGTTCGTCGACTCCGCCGACCCGAAGCCGGCGTACTGGCGCATCGTCCAGAGCTTCCCCCGGTACATCGTGGGGTACACGCCCCGCGTGTAGGGGGCCTTCCCCGGCTCGCCCAGCCGTGCCGAGGGATCGAAGTCACCGAGCGACTCCGCGGTGTAGAGGGGGGCGATCTCGATGCCCGAGTCGGTCCGTTTCGCGTCGTCAGCCATGGGTCAAGGCTAGGAGGCGCGGTGCCCGCCCACCCAAGCCGTCCGGGGTGTTCACGACGGGCCCCGCCTGCCGTAATCTCTCGGCATGACCATCACGCCCGATGCACCCGGCACCGTCCGCACGATCGACGGGGTTCCCCTCGTCCCGAAGGACGTCACCACCCTCTACATGGAGGACCTCGCACCCAAGCCCACCGTCGAGGAGGAGCGTCTGCGCCGCAAGCAGAAGCTGGCCGGCTCGCTGCGCATCTTCGGTCGGTTCGGTTTCGGCGAGGGTGTGGCCGGTCACATCACCGTGCGCGACCCCGAGTTCCCCGACCTCTTCTGGGTGAACCCTCTCGGTCTCTCCTTCCGTCACATGCGCGTCAGCGACCTCATCCTCGTCGACCACGACGGCAACGTGGTGTACGGCAAGCACTCGGTCAACCGTGCGGCGTACGTGCTGCACTCCGCGGTGCACGAGGCCAGGCCCGATGTCGTTGCCGCCGCGCACGCGCACTCGGTGTACGGCAAGGCATTCAGCTCGCTTGGCATCCCGCTCGACCCGCTCACGCAGGACTCCTGTGCGTTCTACGAGACCAACACCGTGATCTCCGACCACGGCGGGGCCGTGGTGTTCGAGGTCGAGGCCGGCCGTGACTTCGCGAAGGCGTTCGGCATGAACCGCGCCGCCATCCACCAGAACCACGGCCACTTCACCGTCGGCTCCACCATCGACGAGGCGGTCTTCTGGTTCGTGTGCTTCGAGCGCTGCGCCCAGGCGCAGCTCGCCGCCATGGCCGCGGGCACCCCGAAGCACATCCCGCACGACCTCGCGGTGTACACGCGCGAGAACGCGGGCAACGCGATCACCGGCTGGATGCACTTCCAGCCGCTGTGGCAGGAGATCTGCCGCACCGATCCCGACCTCTTCGACTGACCTAGTTGCCGACCGACAACCAGTCGGGCCCCGTGGCGGGCCTGCTGCACCGCGCGCCCCCGGAGGCCCTCTTCCTGCTGTCGGCTGCTGCCCAGTACTCGGGCGCAGTCATCGCGATCGACCTCTTCGACGACACCAGTCCGTCCGCCGTGGCCGTGGTGAGGGTTGCCGCGGCCGCCCTCATCCGTCTCGCGGTGCCACGCCGCGGTTCCCACCCGCGCTGGCACGCACGCGACGTGTGGTGGGCGGCCCTCTTCGGCATCTCGACGGCGCTGATGAACCTCTTCTTCTATCTCGGCATCGAGCGCCTGCCGCTCGGCAAGGGTGTCACCATCGAGTTCATCGGCCCGGTCGCGGTGGCCGCGGCCCGCACGCGCACCGGCCGCAACCTCGTGGCCCTGCTGCTCGCCACCGTCGGGGTGGTGGTGCTCGGCGGGGTGGAACTCGGCGACGAGCCGCTCGGGCTCATGTGGATCCTGCTGGCCTCCGCGGCCTGGGCCGGCTACGTGGTGCTCGGTTCGCGCGTGGCGATGGCCGACCGCGGCGTCGCCGGCCTCGGTGTGGGGCTCGTGTTCGGCACGATCGTCATCGCCCCCTTCGGTGCGGCCGATGTGGTGGACGCCGTCGCAACACCGCACATCATCGCGCTCGCGGCACTGGTGGGACTGCTCTCGAGTGCCATCGGCTACGGGATCGACCAGTCCACCCTGCGCCGCATCCCCGTGCGCCGTTTCTCGGTGATGCTCGCGCTCCTGCCGGTGACAGCCGTCGTCTTCGGGGTGTTGTTCCTCGACCAGAACCCGACCACCATCGACCTGGTGGGCATTGCCCTCGTTCTGGCCGGTGTCGCCACACAGGAGCGGGAAGTGACGGAGCGCCAGCAACGGGGAGCCGACGCGACCTAGCGTGTTCTCACCATGAGGAGAGCCGTCCGCCCCCGCACGGCGCGCATCACCGCGTGCCTGGCTCTCGCGCTCTGTGTAGCCGCGCTCCCCGTGCCGTCCGCGCCCGCGGCCGCGGAACCGCTCCCCCCATCGGCGGTGATCGTGCGCGGTCGCGGGTTCGGCCACGGCCGCGGCATGAGCCAGTGGGGCGCCTACGGGTGGGCCACGAAGCTCAACAAGACGTGGCAGGAGATCCTCGCCTTCTACTACGACAACGGCCACACCCTGTCGGCCCTCGTCGACACCGACGCGGCAAACCTGCCGGGAGGCAACATGACCGTGCGCCTGGAACTTCAGGACAACGTGAACACGTCGGTCATCTCCGACAACTCCACGCTCTCGTGGGTGGGCCAGCCCGGCCAGTACGCCGCGCTCGTGGCCGTGCCCACGGGCCGCAATCTGTACTCGGTGTGGGGTTCGGGCACCGCCGCATGCGCGGTGTCGGGCGAGCCGGCGGGGTTCACGAAGCTGGCCGACAACGTCGCGGGCCCGGTGGAGTTCGCCACCCTGAACGGGACGCAACCGGCGGCGGTGTCGCCCACCGATCTCGTGGGTGTGTGCATCCCGCCCGACGGCACGTACCGCCGTGGCCGGATCCGCTACTACCGCGGCACGGTGCGCGCGGTGAACGACCTGAAGGGCAACCGCCGCACCGTGAACGTGGTCCCGCTCGAGTCGTACGTGCGCGGGGTCGTGCCGCGCGAGTCCCCCGCGGGCTGGGGTGACGCGGCCGGTGGCCTCGGCATGAATGCCCTCCGCGCGCAGGCCGTGGCCGCACGGAGCTACTCGGTGTCCGAGAAGCGCTACTCGTACGCCAAGACCTGCGACACCATGGACTGCCAGGTGTACTGGGGCGCCGCGTCACGCACCGTCGGCGGTTCCACACCCGCGATCCTCGAGTACCCGCAGAGCGACCGTGCGGTGGCCGAGACGGCCGGCAACGTGATCCGCAACCGGGCCGGTGCGGTGGCGCGCACCGAGTTCACGTCGTCGAACGGTGGCCGCACGGCGGCGGGAACCTTCGCCGCGAAGGCCGACGACGGCGACCTTGCGGCCGACGCGCAGCTGCAGACATGGGCCAGAACCCTCTCGGCAACCGACATCCAGAGGAAGTACCCGTCGATCGGCGTGCTCACCTCCGTGGTCACCGCGCACGACGGTCTCGGTGGGGACTGGAACGGGTACGCAACGCAGGTGACCATCACCGGCACAGCGGGCACGGTGGTGCGCAAGGCATGGGACTTCCGCAGCGACTGGGACCTGAATGCACCCTGGTACGACACCGCGCCGGCGCCGGCCGTCGATGATGCGGCGGCACCGGTGGGATCCATCCTCTACATCGGTGACTCCGTGAGCGAGAGCATCGCCACGGAGTTCGCCGCGGTGGTGACGCCCGCCTACCCGGCCCTCACATGGCATGCGTGCTCGGGCCGCGGGCTCGTGGGTGCGGCATGCATCGGCACACCGGCGGCCCCGCAGATCGACACCGACGGGATCGGCATCGTGAACGCCACGGAGACACCCGCGATCGCGATCGTCGCACTCGGTTACAACGACGATCCTGCCGCGGCCCCGTCCGAGGTGCAGCAGGTGCTGAGCGCCCTCGTGGCCAAGGGGGTGCAGCGCATCATCTTCGTGAATCTCTCCACCCGTTCCACCACGCGTGCCTACGCCCAGACCAACGCCGCACTCTTGGCTGCCGCCGCGGCGAACCCCTCGGTCACCGTGCTCGACTGGAACGCCGCGAGCGGTGCCGCCAACCAGTGGCGCTGGTTCGACAACGACTCACTGTGCTGCTGGGTGCACCTGAACGCCACGGGGCAGACCGAGTTCGCCCTGTTCCTGCGCGCCCAGCTCGA
>JBJTFB010000250.1:0-3828 GCA_046093205.1 Acidimicrobiales bacterium | reverse complement strand
ATGTGTGAGAGGTTGTCCTGCACCGACCAACCGGGCAGCTGCGTGGGCATCTTCCACTGCTCCTCGGTCAGCCCGGCGCACAGCGCCCCGAGTGAGTCGAATGTTTCGACGAGTTTGTCGACGGTGTCGACCGGGATCATGCGGGCCTCCTCAGCGGGTGGGGTTCTGTACGGTGCGCCACTGGCGCGCGGTGAGGTAGGGCTCGAAGATCGAGCCGATCATCGCCATGTCGGCGTCGGTCTTCGGGGTCTTCAGTTCAAAGAGGCCGGGGAAGCGCGAATACGCGAGCGTGAGGTCCCACAACTCCCGTGCCTTTTCCTTCTCGGGCGCCGGCAGCACCACGGGGCCGAACACGGCGCGGCCACCGGGAACAGTGATGATCGGCACGCCGAAGCCGGCGAGCTCGCGCACCGCGTGCTCATGGTCGGCGCGCACCTCGTCACTGGTGGTGGGGTCGGCGAGCGCCTCGTCCCATGCCTCAGTCGGAAGACCCGCGCCGGACATCAACTCGAGCGCGACGTCCTTGTCGTAGTGACGGCGGCCGTCCACGTGCAGCGCACGTCCGCAGACCTCATAGAACGTGCCGCACCAGTCGTTGCTCTGCCGGCGCAGCCACGCAGCGACCCGCATGGGGGTCCACCCGTAGGCGAAGTCACGCTCCCACGGGTGGGGCTTGCCCTCCTCGCGGTTGACCTCCTCGAGACTGAAGAAGCGCCAGTCGATGCCGAAGCCGACCTGCTGCTGCACGTCCCGGATCCAGCGGCTGGTCTGGTACGCGTACGGGCACATGATGTCGAAGAAGAACTCGATGCGCTCCGGTTGGCCCTGCGGTGTGTCGGTCGCCATGGCGGCAACCTAGTTCCCGTTTCGCAGGGGGCCGTCACCGTGCGACTACCGTGTGGGGCATGGAACGCCCCGTCCGCTTCGAACACACCCGATTCCTCGGGGACAAGCGCACCCAGTTGGTGTACGACCTCGACGAGTGGACCGACGCGGCCGTGATCGACGAGATCGTGGAGGCCGGCGTGGGACTGTGCTTCGGCCCCGACACCCTGGCCGAGGCGCGCAACCGCGGGTACGTGCCGGCCGCACCGGGCGCACGCCGCCGCCACCGCAAGCCGCGCGCGTAAGGCAGCCGAGGAAGGCCCGGTGAACGACTCGTTCGTGTCGGGGGGCCTCACCCTCCGCTCGTACCTCGCCCGCCCCGCCGACACCGACCGCCGCGAGCCGGGCGTGATCCTCTGCCATGGGTTCCCCATCGGGCCGCTCGATGCTCGTCAGTCCGCGCTCACCTTCCCGCAGTTGATGGACCGCGTGGCGAGCGAGCTCAGCTGGAACGCACTCACCTTCACGTTCCGCGGTTGCGGCTCGAGCGAGGGCGACTTCTCGATGCAGGGCTGGGTGGACGACCTCCGCGCAGCGATCGACCACCTGGACGCTGCGACGTCACCGAACGGCATCTGGCTCGTGGGCACGAACACCGGCGGGGCACTCGCGCTGTGCGTGGCGGCCGATGACCCGCGGGTGCGCGGCTGCGCCCTGCTCGGCCCGCGCGCCGACTTCGACGACTGGGCCGCACAGCCGCGACGCTTCCTCGAGCACGCCCGTGAGATAGGTGCAATCAGACGACCGGCGTTCCCTCAGTCCTTCGATGAGTGGAGCAGGGAACTGCGCCGCTTCAGGCCGCTCGAGGCAGCGCGCCGGTTTGCGCCGCGACCTCTGCTGGTGATGCACGGCGAGGATGACGAGAGTGTTCCCGTGGCCGACTCACGTCAGCTCGCCGAGGCACACGGCGCCGCGGAGCTGCGGGTGATCACAGGGGCCGGTCACCGTCTGCGCCATGACCCGCGGGCGATTGCAGTGCTGCTGGGTTGGCTGGACAGGCAACGTCCGGGCAGTTAGCGCAGAGTCGCCATGCCAGCGCGAGCTGCGTCCGGTTCGACACACCTGCGACATCGAAGATTCGCGACACCCGGTTGCGGACCGTTTGGTACGACAGGAACACTTGTGCGGCTGTCTCCCTGTTCGGCATGCCCTGTGCAACTAGTGACGTGATCGCGACGTCGATGTCGTCGATTCCGGGTGGATGGTGATGAATACAGATGCTCATGAACTGACCGTACGGAGAGTCGTCGCCGGCAGTTCGCTAGTTGGCGCTATTGGCGTGTGACACAAAGTGGTGTGACACAGGACGGTTGTACCTTGACGTCGTCAGAATGAGGTCAATGTCTCGGGGGGGGGCATGAACAGCCAGACATCGGACGATGCAATCGATTCCTCGCACTTTCACAATGTGTTCGAGTGTGCCGCGGTCCCCACGCTGGTGGTGGGCGGCGAAGGCCACCGAGTGGTGAATGCGAACCGGTCCGCCCGTCGGTTGCTGGCCGACTTCGCCGGCCGCCTGAACAATGCCGACTTCTGCTCCATGGGCGTGGTGGATGACGCCCGCGGCATCGCAACGGTGCTGCGGGCCTGCATCGATGATGAGAGTCAGTTCGGGTACCTGAGGTTCAGGTTCAACCCACCGAGCGGTCCCTCCGTGAACACCGAGGTGGTCATCACCGGGTGCGGCGAGCTGGAGGGGGTCGGGCCGGCGGCGGTCGTGCAGATCCGGAACATCTCGCACGGCAACTCGCTGGGGGTGTTCATCAGCCACGTGGCCGACATCCCCGACGGTGACACTCTCCTCAATGCGATGCGTTGGGGCCCGCTCGCCACCATGCCCGTGCACTCGATGGCCCTGACCTACGTGCACCGCGAAGAGGAACAGATTCGACTTCTCGGCGCATTCAACTGGGGCCGGACATGCGCCGTGAGTACGACGTCAGCCCGTTGAGAGATTCCCACCCGGGGGGTGCCACATGCATGCACGGCGAGACCATCTGGCTGCCGCTCCCGAAACTGGCGGCCCGCTTCCCGCTGGTTGCGCGCTCGATGACGCCACTGGCGTTCTTCGAGGTCGGTGAGGCCATCAGCCTGCCCGTGACCAGTCGCGGCACTGTCATCGGGAGTCTGTTCATCATGTTGCGTGAGTCGGTGCAGCAGACAGCCGCGCGGCTCGACCAATTGGCCGAGTTGCGCCAGGTTGTGGCACCGTGGGTGCTCATCCAGCGCGAGGCACAGCAGGTGCCGAGGGGTGCCCCACGGTCGCGCCACTTCGAACTCAGCGACCGGGAGATCACCATCCTCCGCTTCGTCGAGCAGGGATTCAGCAACAACCAGGTGGCGGAGGAACTGGGGTTCTCCGTGGCAACGGTGCGTGCCGACCTCTCACGGCTCTACAAACTTCTCGGTGCGAACGGCCGCCGTGAGGTCGTGCGCCGGGCGAAGGAATCCGGGCTCTACGAGGCGTGACCGGCCGGCCTGGCCGAGTGCCACGCATGTGCCGTGGCGATGATGTCATCGAGGGTGCGGGTGGGCTCCCACCCCGTGAGGTCGCGGATGCGCGAGGCATCGGCCCAGACCTCCGACACGTCGCCGGGCCTGCGACCAACGATCTCGTGGGGCACGCGTGCACCCGTGACCCGCTCCGTTGCGGCGATGATCTCGAGCACACTCGTGCCCTGGCCGGTGCCCACGTTCAGCGTGACGGACTCCCCGCCACGGGCGAGATGGTCGAGGGCGGCGATGTGGGCGGTGGCGAGGTCCTCCACGTGGATGTAGTCACGCACCCCGGTGCCGTCATGGGTGGGCCAGTCGTTGCCGAACACCTTGAGACCCGCAGAGTGACCGAGCACGGCCTTCATCACGTGGGGCACGAGGTTCTCCGAGAAGTCCCAGTTCTCGCCGAGTGACGCATCGTCGCTGGCACCGGCGGCGTTGAAGTAG
>JBJTFB010000249.1:0-5433 GCA_046093205.1 Acidimicrobiales bacterium | reverse complement strand
TTCCCGGTCGGCGCGAGTCCCCTGCGGAGAAGCGGGCCGAGTACGCCGCCGACATCACGTACGGCACCAACAATGAGTTCGGGTTCGACTACCTGCGCGACAACATGGCCGGGTCGCTCTCCGACAAGGTGCAGAGGGGCCACTACTTCGCCATCGTCGACGAGGTCGACTCCATCCTCATTGACGAGGCGCGAACGCCGCTCATCATCTCGGGCCGCATCGCCGATGCCGCGCAGCTGTACTACAAGTTCGCCTCCATTGTCCGCACGCTCGAGCGCGAGGCCGACTACGAAGTCGAGGAGGACAAGCGGATTGTCGTGCCCACCGAGGCCGGCATCGAGAAGGTCGAGCAGGCCCTCGGAATTGAGAACCTGTATGACGCCGTGCAGCAGGACCTCGTGCACCAGCTGCAGGTGGCACTCAAGGCGAAGGAGCTCTACCGCCGCGACAAGGACTACATCGTGCAGGCCGGCGAGGTGAAGATTGTCGACGAGTTCACCGGTCGCATTCTCGAGGGCCGACGCTGGAGCGAGGGCATTCACCAGGCAGTCGAGGCGAAGGAGGGTGTGCGGATCAACGAGGAGAACCAGACCCTCGCAACCATCACACTCCAGAACTACTTCCGCATGTACGAGAAGCTCGCGGGCATGACCGGCACCGCCCAGACCGAGGCCGCGGAGTTCGTGAACACCTACGCCATGCAGGTGGTGCCGATACCCACCAACAAGGAAGTTCGCCGCAACGACGAGGCCGACCTCATCTTCAAGTCGGAGGCGGCAAAGTTCCGAGCGCTGGTCGACGACATCGTGGAGCGCAACACGCAAGGCCAACCGGTGCTGGTGGGCACCATCAGCGTCGAGAAGAGCGAACTCCTCAGCCGGGAGCTCACAAGGCGGGGTGTGCGCCACGAAGTGCTGAACGCCAAGCAGCACACGCGCGAGGCTGTGATCATCGCTCAGGCAGGCCAGATCGGTGCCGTCACGGTGGCCACGAACATGGCCGGCCGTGGTGTCGACATTCTTCTCGGCGGCAACCCCGAGGGCCTCGCACGTCAGCAGGTGATCAACGAGGGGCATCGGCCCGAGCACCTCGTTGAGGACCGTGACCTGCCGGCGCCGATCGACCAGATGCCCGAGGACTTCCGCGCGGCCCGTTCGGCGGCGCAGGCGCGTTATGCCGAGCTGGTGAAGGAGTTCGGCAGGCAGTGCGCAGAGGACGGCGAGAAGGTGCGCGCGCTCGGGGGTCTGTACGTTCTTGGCACCGAGCGCCACGAGAGCCGGCGCATCGACAACCAGCTGCGCGGACGTTCGGGCCGCCAGGGCGACCCAGGTGAGAGCCGTTTCTATCTCTCGCTCGACGACGAACTGATGCGGCTGTTCGCCACAGGTGCACTCTCCTGGGTGATGGGCCGCGCGATGCCAGACGACGAGGCAATCGAGGCGCGGATGGTCACGAAGGCCATCGAACGCGCACAGTCCACCGTGGAGCAGAGGAACGCCGAGATCCGCAAGAACCTGCTCAAGTACGACGAGGTCATGAACGAGCAGCGCAAGGTGATCTATCAGCGCCGCGACCAGATTCTCGCCGGCGAGGATCTCAAGTCAGCAGCGATGGAGTACCTCGCCGAAGCTGTGGACTCACTCATCGCCACGTACTGCGTGTCCGAGGCCACCGACGAGTGGGATGTCGACGGCCTCGTGCTCGAGTTGCGCACGTTCTGGCCCGCAGCCGTCGACGCCGCGCGCATTGCCGCGTGCGAGGACACCGATGCCATCTATGACCTGGTGATGGCCGATGCCAGCGCACACTACGCACGTCGCGAGGAGGATCTCGGCAGCGACGTCATGCGACAGATCGAGCGCCAGGTGATGCTCAGCATCATCGACCAGCGGTGGCGCGAGCACCTCGATGAGATGGACTACCTACAGGAGGGCAACAACCTCCGCGCCATGGGGCAGAAGGATCCCCTGTCCGAGTGGCAGCGCGAGGGCTACGAGATGTTCGGCCAGATGATGAAGTCGATCGCCCAGGATTTCGTCCGCTACGTGATGCACGTGCAGGTCGTCATGGAGCAGGATGATTCGAACAGGGTGCGCGACATCACGGTGACCAGCAGCGACAACGTGGAGAGCGACGGGTTCGTCGAGGCTGCCCGTGCCGGCGGTGACGTCGACCCCGCGCTCCTCGCGCAGGTCGAGGAGGCTGCGCACGGAGCTGCCCGTCCGTTCGTGAAGGATGCCGACGACTGGTCGAACACGCCGCGCAACGCCCCGTGCCCGTGCGGCTCCGGCCGCAAGTACAAGCAGTGCCACGGCGCCGCCTGACGGACCCACCCCCATGCGAGATTTCACCACCGACCTGCGCGACGTGCGCCGCCGTCTCGAGGAGGCCCGCGGTTACCTGCGCATCGACGAGTGCCGCACGCGTCTCGTCGATCTCGAGGTGGAGGTCGCCCGGCCCGACCTCTGGGACGACCAGGAGACCGCGAAGCGGGTGAACTCCGAGTACTCGAACGTGAAGTCCGACGTGGACGGTTGGGACGGACTCGCCGCGGAGATCGAGGACCTCGAGGTGCTCCATGACATGGCGCGCGAGGAGGGCGACGAGACTCAGGAGCCGGAGATCGCCGACGGCATCGCGAAGGTGGAGCGTGCACTCGCGGGGCTCGAGCTGCGGAGTCTCTTCACCGGTGAGCACGACGCATCAGATGCGATCGTGCAGATCAACGCGAAGGACGGAGGCGTCGACGCGCAGGACTGGGCCGAGATCCTCCTGCGCATGTACTCGCGCTGGGCGGAGCGCCGCGGTTTCTCGGTGGACGTCGACGATGTGAGCCAGGGCACCGAGGCGGGGATTCTCTCGGCCGAGCTCACAATCAAGGGCCGTTATGCGTACGGCCTGATGACGGCCGAGCGCGGCACGCACCGGCTCGTGCGCATCAGCCCGTTCGACAACCAGGGCCGACGCCAGACGAGCTTCGCCACCGTGCAGGTGTGGCCGGTGATGGATGCCCCCGACGTCGAGGTGAACGAGAGCGACATCCGCATGGAGGTGTTCCGTGCGAGCGGCGCGGGCGGCCAGCACGTCAACAAGACATCGTCGGCGGTGCGGCTCATCCACGAGCCGACGGGCATCGTGGCGAGCAGCCAGGAGGAGCGCAGCCAGCTGCAGAACCGCGAGAAGGCGATGACGCGCCTGAAGGCGATGCTCGCCGCGCGCATCGAGGAGGACCGGCAGGCAGAACGCGACCGCATCGCGGGCAAGACCGCCATGGTGGGATGGGGCAGCCAGATCCGTTCGTACGTGCTGCAGCCGTACCAGATGGTGAAGGACCTGCGCAGCGAGGTGGAGTCCGGCAACGTCGCCGCGGTTCTCGACGGCGATCTCGACGAGTTCATGGAGGGGTTCCTGCGCTGGCGCAGGGCCCAGGCATAGGGCGCATGCGGGGGCGACGGAACCACCGTCGTTGTTGCTGGTAGTTTCGGGTTCTTCATGATTCGTCTCGAGAACGTGTCGAAGGTGTACGGCAACGAGACAGTCGCCCTCCGCGATGCCTCGTTCGACGTGTCGAAGGGCGACTTCGTCTTCCTCGTCGGCCCCTCGGGGTCGGGCAAGTCCACGCTGCTGCGCCTGATGAACCGCCAGGAGCGCCCGGAGCGCGGAACCGTGTGGGTGGCGGGGCGCAACATCAACGAGCTGCCGAACAGCCAGGTGCCCCAGCTGCGCCGGGTGATCGGCAACGTCTTCCAGGACTACAAGCTCCTGCCGAACAAGACCGTGTTCGAGAACGTCGCGTTCGCGCTCGAGGTGATCGGGAAGCCGCGCCACGTCATCGCCCAGCAGGTGCCCGCGGTGCTCGACCTCGTCGGCCTAGCAGGCAAGGAGGACCGCTTCCCGGAGCAGCTCTCCGGCGGCGAGCAGCAGCGAGTGTCGATTGCCCGGGCTTTCGTGAACAGGCCGGTGATCCTGCTCGCCGACGAGCCCACCGGGAACCTCGACCCCGCGACGGGCGAGGGCATCATGCAACTGCTTGATTCCATCAACCGCACCGGGACCACGGTGGTCATGGCGACTCACGACCACCGCGTCGTGAACGCGATGCGCCGGAGGGTCATCCAGCTCGACCGGGGCGTGATCGTGCGTGACCAGGAGAGGGGTGTGTACGAGTGATCCAGCGCATCTCCTACGCACTCCGCGAGACTGCCGCGAACTTCCGCCGCAACGTCACGCTCTCCCTCGCCGCTGTCATCACCTCGGCCGTGTCGCTGTTGCTGGTCGGCACCACGTTCCTCATCCAGCGGGCGTTCGACAACCTGCTCGTGCAGTGGAAGGGCGACGTGGGGATGATCGTGTTCGTGCGTCCCGACGTGACGGCAGAGGCCCTCGAGTTCATCGACCAGAACCTGAGGTCGCAGCCGAACCTGATCGACCTCGACCGGCTCGAGTACCTCGACAAGCCCGCCAGTTTCGAGGAGGCGAAGCGCGTGTTCGCGGGTGACCCCACCACGCTCAGTCTCCTGTCCATCGACACCATCCCCACGCAGTTCAAGGTGGTGCCCCTCACCACCGACCCCGAACTGGTGCGCGGTCTCGCCACCCAGTTCCGCACGCTCCCGGGTGTGTCCGGCGTGGCACTCGCCGAGGACGAGTTCGAGGTGATCAGCACGCTCTCGGGCTTCGTGCGCACCGTCACGATCGGCATGTCGCTCGTGCTGCTGGCCGTGGCAGTGGTCCTCATCTGGAACACGATCCGCACCGCGATCTTCGCCCGACGCCGGGAAATCGAGGTGATGAAGCTCGTCGGAGCCACCGACTGGTTCATCCGTGTGCCGTTCGTGCTCGAGGGCCTCGTCCAGGGTCTCGTGGGCGCGGCGGTGTCGTGTGGCGGGCTGTGGGCGCTCAACACGGCGTGGACAAACGGTGTGGGCGGCTTCAAGGCCGGCTCCGGGGTGAGTGCGCTCGTCGTGCCCGGCGGCTACGTGAACGGTGTGATGGTGTCGCTCCTGGTGATAGGTGCGCTCGCGGGTGCCGTCGGCTCCGGGGTCGCCTCGAGCCGCTTCCTCGACGTCTGAGTTCGGTGCCCCGCCGGGCCGGGCGTAGTGTCGTCACGTGGAACTGCAGGAAGTATCTCTCGACGTCGCCAACGGCATCGCCACGGTCACGCTGAACCGTCCCGACAAGCTGAATGCGTTCACCGGGCGCATGATGAACGAGCTCATCGAGGTGTTCGACCGCACCGACGCCGACGACGGCGTGAAGACCGTCATCATCACCGGCGCGGGACGCGGCTTCTGTGCCGGTGCAGACCTCTCCTCGGGCGGTGACACGTTCTCGCGCGGGGGCAGCGACGTCATCAGCCGTGAGGGTGTGCCGCGCGACGGCGGGGGCCTGCTCACCCTGCGCATCGAATGGGGCGCGCGTTTCAACATCGTC
>JBJTFB010000248.1:0-6211 GCA_046093205.1 Acidimicrobiales bacterium | reverse complement strand
TTCCTGTTCCAGCAGCATCAGAAGTTCGCCGGCTTGTCGATGATGTCGTACCGCCCGTCGGTCAGCAGCACCGGAGTCTTGATGTTCTTGAGCTCGTTGAAGTTCGACTCGTCGGCATCCCACAGCGTGGTCCGTGCCCGGTCCTGGCGCAGCGTGGTCTCCTTGGACACGGTGAAATCGTCGGGCGCTGTTCCGTTCTTGCCGGCCGCCAGGATGCGGGAGTACACCTCTTCGGCCTCACGCTCCTCGTCGGGACCTGACGGGAACAGCAGGGCGAGTTTCTGGTCGTCGGAGACGTCGGGGTCGTTGAGCTTGTCCTCCACCGCCTTGTCGGCGGGAACACCCCGGCTGCCGCCCGGGTTGGCGGCGGCCAGCACGGCCTTGTCGACCACGTCGGGGTGGCGGATCAGCAACTGCTGGCCGATCCGGGCGCCCATCGACCAGCCGAGGATGTCGGCCTTGCCCAGGCCGAGAGCTTTGATCAGTCCGGCCGCGTCGTCGGCCATCTGCGGGATCGTGGTGTTGTCGGCCGCGGTGTCGCTGGAGAGCCCCACGCCCCGGTTGTCGAAGACGATCAGCCGGCGTCGTTCGGACAGCTCCTCGATGAGCAGCGGGTCCCACAGGCTCATGGTCGAGATGAAGCCGTTGATCATCACCAGCGGCTTGCCCTCGCCCCTGGTGTAGTAGGCCAGTTTCACGTCGCCGACCTGGGCGTATTTGACCTCGGCCCGGAAAGCCGGCTGGTCGGGCGGCCTGCTGCAGCCGGCGCAGAGTCCGACCGCGGCAAGTGCCAGGAAGCGGTGTTTGAGGAAGTCTCGTCTCATGATCACGTGTCCTTGTCGGCGTCGGTCGGCAGGACGAAGTTACCGTGCCGGGTCCGGAGTCCATCGCAAGTCGCGGATTGACGCCGCAGGACGCGGGTGGTTGTAGCGTCCTGGTGATGAGGTACGGAATCTTCGGCGGTGCCGTCAACGACGGAACCCTCGATGACGTGGTGGGCGAGGCCGCATCGGCAGAGCGTGACGGGTTCGCCACCTACTGGGCGCCCCATATCTTCGGCCTCGATGCGCTGACCGCGCTCGCGGTGGCAGGCACGAAGGTGCCCCGCATCGAAATGGGCACGTCGGTGGTGCCGACCTTCCCGCGACATCCGCATGCGATGGCCCAGCAGGCGCACACGGTGGCGGCCGCGTCGGGAGGCCGCTTCACACTCGGCATCGGCCTGAGCCACAAAGCGGTGATCGAGGACATGTTCGGATTGAGCTATGACAAGCCGGTTCGCCATCTGCGGGAGTATCTCAGTGTGCTGATGCCGTTGTCCCGCAACGAGCCCGCCGGCTTCGACGGCGACTCATACCGGGTTCATGCGGGCCTGCGCGTCAGGGGATCGGATGGTTTCAGCGTGGTGGTGGCCGCGCTCGGGGAGCAGATGCTGCGTGTCACCGCGGCCCTCGCCGACGGCACGCTGACGTGGTGCACCGGGCCGGTGACCCTCGCCTCTCACACGATCCCGACCATCACGCGGGCGGCTGATGAGTTCGCCCGCCCGTCGCCCCGGGTGATAGCGGCGCTGCCGGTGTGCGTCACCTCCGACCGGGTGGCGGCTGCGGCCCGGGCCGCCGAAACGTTCGCCGCCTACGGCGCATTGCCCAGTTACCGGGCGATGCTGGACCGCGAGGGTGTCGCCGGCCCGGCCGATATCGCCATCATCGGCAGCGCGCGGGACGTGCAGGAGCGCATCGAGGGCCTTGGTGGGATCGGCGTCACCGACTTCGCCGCGGTGGAGTTCGGGGCGACGCCCGACGAGAAGTTCGATACCAGGGAAGCGCTCAGGGGCTTGCTGCCGTAGCGCCGCGAGCCAGGGAAGGTGTTCGTGAGTTCGTTCGAGGTCACCGAAGCCGGAGTCGGGGAACTTCGCCGGGCGTTGGAGGACGGCCGGGTCACCAGCGTGCAGCTGGTCGAGGCCTACCTGAGCCGGATCGAAGCGTACGACCGCGGCGGGCCGCGGCTGAACTCGGTGATCGTCGACAACCCCGATGCCCTCGCCGAGGCGGCCGCCGCGGACCGCCGCCGCGCACGCGGCGACCTGCTGGGCCCGCTGGACGGCATTCCCTACACCGCAAAGGACAGTTACCTGGCCAAAGGTCTGACCGCTGCGGCGGGATCCCACGCGTTCGAGAACCTGGTGGCCTACCGGGACGCGTTCGCCGTCGAGAGGCTCCGCAGCGGCGGCGCGATTCTCCTCGGGCTGACGAACATGCCGCCGATGGCCAACGGCGGCATGCAGCGCGGTCTGTACGGGCGCGCCGAAAGTCCTTACAACGCCGACTATCTGACCTCCGCCTACGGGTCGGGGTCCTCCAACGGATCGGGCACCGCCACCGCGGCCAGCTTCGCCGCGTTCGGGCTGGGGGAGGAGACCTGGTCCAGCGGACGGGCGCCGGCCAGCTACAACGCCCTGTGCGCCTACACCCCGTCGCGCGGGGTGATCTCGGTCCGGGGCAACTGGCCGCTGGTGCCGACCATGGATGTCGTTGTCCCGCATACCCGCACCATGGCCGACCTGGCCGAGGTGCTCGACGTCATCGTGGCGGACGATCCCGAGCCGCGCGGTGATCTCTGGCGGCTGCAACCGTGGATCCCGATACCCCGCGCGTCGACGATTCGCCCCGCGTCCTACCGCGCACTGATACCCCGCGATCGTGCGGCGGCGCACGAAGTATTGTCCGGCAAGCGGTTCGGCGTGCCGCGCATGTACATCAACGCCGACCCCGACGCCGGTGTCGGCGAGAATCTCGGTATCGGTGGCGCAACCGGTCAGCGGATCGACACCCGGCACTCCATCCTCGAGTTGTTCCAGGCCGCCGCCGCCGACCTGATCGCCGCCGGCGCCGACGTCGTGATGGTCGACCTGCCGGCGGTGTCCAACTACGAACGCGACCGCGCCGACGCACCGTCGATCAAGACCCGCGGGCTGGTCAGCCGGGAGTTCCTCGACCGCGAGATCCTCGACCTCTGCGCCTGGTCCTGGGACGACTTCCTGCGGGCCAACGGCGATCCGGCGATCCCCGACCTCGCCGCCGTGGACGGCAGCCTCATCTGGGTCAAGGCCCCCGGGGAACTGCCCGACCGCACCCAGGGGTTCGACGACGACATCAACGGGTATCCGGACTTCATCCGGGCCCACCCCATCGGCTCCTTCCTCGACATCGAGCACCTGCAGGACGGGATGCGGGGGCTGGAAGAGACGCGAAAGGTCGACTGGGAGAAGTGGATGCACCGGCGTGGACTCGACGCGGTGATCTTCCCGGCCGTCGCCGACGTCGGCCCCGCCGATATGGACGTCAACCCGGCATCGGCTGATCGCGGGTGGCGTAACGGGGTCTGGGTGGCCAACGGCAACCTCGTGCCCCGCCACCTCGGCATCCCGACCGTCACGGTTCCGATGGGCCTGATGGCCGACACCGGCATGCCGGTCGGGCTGACCATCGCCGGGCACGCCTATGACGACACCAAGCTGCTGTCCTACGGTGCCGCTTTCGAAGCCACCGGACAGCGGCGCGTCCCTCCGCCGCGCACCCCGCCCCTCTGAGAGGTCGTCGATCGTGACTGACATCCCCGCTTCCGGCTACCGGATGCCCGCCGAAACCGCTCTGCAGGAACGGATCTGGATGGCCTTCCCCTGCGAAGGCTACAGCCTGGGCGATACCGAAGAAGAGCAGCACGAGGCGCGCTCCACCTGGGCAGCGGTGGCGCACGCGATCGCCGACTTCGAACCCGTCACGATGGTGGTGCTTCCAGGTGACCGTCCGATCGCCGACCGGTACCTGTCGTCGGAAATCGACATCGTCGAGGCCCCGCTCAACGACGCCTGGATGCGCGACATGGGTCCGACGTTCGTTCACGCCGCCGACGGCTCGGTCGCCGCGGTGGACTGGGTGTTCAACGGGTGGGGCGCCCAGGACTGGGCGCAGTGGGACCTCGACGCGAGGATCGGCCGGGTGGTCGCCGAGGCCGCCGGAACACCCGTCATCGACTCCCCGATGGTCAACGAGGGCGGCGGCATCCACGTCGACGGCGAGGGCACGGTGCTGGTCACCGAAACGGTGCAACTCGATCCCGGTCGCAACCCCGGTTTGACCCGGGCCGATGTCGAACGCGAGTTGAGCCGAACCATCGGCGCCACGCACGCGGTCTGGCTGCCGCGCGGTCTCACTCGGGATTTCCAGCGTTTCGGCACCCGCGGGCACGTCGACATCGTCGCGGCGATCACCTCGCCCGGCCGCCTGCTGCTGCACACCCAGTGCGACGAATCCCATCCGGACTTCGCGGTGTGCCGGGAGATCCGGGCCGCGCTCGAGGGAACCCACGATGCGGCCGGACGGAGCTGGGAGATCGCCGAGATGCCCGCCCCGGTGACGCTGACCGACGCCGAGGGCTTCGTGGACTACAGCTACATCAACCACCTCGTCGTCAACGGCGGTGTCATCGCCTGCGGCTTCGCCGACGTCAACGACAGCACCGCCGCCTCGATCCTGGCCGAGGAGTACCCCGGCCGCACGGTGGTCACCGTCGACGCCCGCCCACTGTTCGAACGGGGCGGCGGAATCCACTGCATCACTCAGCAGCAGCCGGCGCCGCTTTCGGCAGCAGAGGCCGCCCTGGCATCGAGCACCGCAGATTCGTCGTGACCTACGACGTCGATTTCGGCCGCTTCGGGGGACTTGGTCACCGGGTGCCGCCAGACGCCCGACGCACTGGCGTCCGGTGGATAATCCTCTGATGGCCCCCGATGACATCGACGCCCTGCTGACCGGGCTGGTCGAGCAGTCCCCGCCCGGCCGGGAGCGGCTGGTCGGTCTGCTCCGCAGCACCTGTGCCGGCGTGCTGTCGCTGCCCCCGCTGCCCTCGGACATCGTTGTTGCCCAGCCGGAGTCGGCAGAGGAAGCGGTGATCGCCGACTTCGCCGCACAGTTCAGCGTCGACGTCGCCGGGATCTCCGATGAGCAACGGGCCGCACTGGGCGCCGCAGCGGGGCGGGCCACCTTCCCGGTGGTGGTCCAGATGTTCCTCGCGGATTTCCTCCCGCGGGCCCGGGCCGGACTGACGGCACTGGGCCAGCCGGCGGCCTGGGTGCCGGACCGGCCGGCCTGGCAGGCCGACGCCGACGCCTCGGAGCTGGTGTTCACCGGGCTGCTGCCCGCGGTGGCGCGGTTGCGTGAGCTGGATCCGCTGACCACCGAGGTGGTGCGGCTGCGCGGCGCGGTGGCGCACGACTGCCGGCTGTGCAAGTCGCTGCGGGAGGGTAGCGCTCTGGATGCCGGCGGGTCGGAGACCCTGTATTCCGACATCGGAAGTTTCGAGGACTCCCCGCTGCTCAGCGACGCCCACAAGGGCGCGCTGCGCTACGCCGATGCGCTGATCTGGTCGCCCGGCCGCATCGAGCCCGCGACCGTCGCCGCGGTGCGCGAACACTTCAGCCCCGGTCAGGCCCGCGAGCTGACCCTGGACGTGATGCGCAACGCCAGCAACAAGATCGCGGTGGCCCTCAAAGGTGACGCTCCCCGGGTCGAGCACGGGACCGAACGGTATTCGATCGACGCCGACGGCCAGACCGTCTTCGGATGAGGGGCAGCGATGGCGGTGGGCAAGCTCTCGGAGGTAGTGATCGATTGCCGCGACTGCGACCGTCTGGCCTCGTTCTGGTCGGCGGTCCTGGGCGGAACCCCGCAGCGTGAGTCCGAGGAATGGGTGTGCATCCGGATGCCGGATGGTTCCACGGCGGTGTCCTTCCAGCAGGTTCCCGAAGAGAAAAGCGTCAAGAATCGGGTGCACCTCGATGTCGCCGTACCCGACCTTGAGGTGGCGGCCGCACGTTGCGTCGAACTCGGTGCGACCCGGCTCACCGGCCCCAACAGCGATCCGGTCGGGGACTTCATCGTTCTGCTCGACCCCGAGGGCAACGAGTTCTGCGTCGTCACGGACTGAGTGCTCGGCCGGTCCTGCGGTGGCGGGGTGGCGGGGGCTCGTGCCGCTAGGCTTCACAGAGCGTCCGGGCAGGCCGGGGCGCGGGGCGGTAGCTCAGTTGGTTAGAGCCGCGGACTCATAATCCGTTGGTCGTCGGTTCAAGTCCGACCCGCCCCACTAGTTCCTTGTATTACTTCGGTTGATACCTGCCATTTCGTCTTCGGTTGATGCTTGACGGTGTTTC
>JBJTFB010000247.1:0-9387 GCA_046093205.1 Acidimicrobiales bacterium | reverse complement strand
CGGCGACCACCTCGGCCGCACGGGCCTTCAGCACTCCGCCGCCGATGTACAGGAGCGGACGCTCGCTCTCGAGGATCAGCTTCGCGGCCTCCTTGATCATGCGCGGGTGGCCCTTCAGGGTGGGCCTGTAACCGGGCAGTGAGTCCAGCACCTCGTCATCTGTCGGCCAGTACCAGGTCATGGTGTTCTGCAGGACGTCCTTCGGCAGGTCGAGCAGCACCGGGCCGGGACGGCCGGTGGTGGCGATGTGGAACGCCTGGCGCACCGCCATCGGGATGTCGTCGGGGTGCATGATCAGTTCGTTGTGCTTCGTGACCGAGCGGGTGATGCCCACCGTGTCGCACTCCTGGAACGCATCCGTGCCGATCGCGCTCGTGCTCACCTGGCCGGTGATGCACACCATCGGGATGGAGTCCATGAACGCGTCGCACAGCGGCGTGACCATGTTGGTGGCCGCGGGGCCGGAGGTGACCATGGCCACACCGGGGCGTCCGGTGACGTGCGCATAACCCTGCGCCATGTGGCCTGCGCCCTGTTCATGACGCACGAGGACGTGGCGGATGCTCGAGGTGAGAAGCGGGTCGTAGGCGGGGAGGATGCAGCCCCCGGGGAGGCCGAACATGACCTCCACGTTCTCCATCTCGAGAGCGCGGATCAGTGCCTGGGCACCGGTCAGGGTCTCTTTTGCTGCCATGTGGGTCTCCTGGTGGGATGGAAGGGTCAATTGAACGGGGTTTTCGGGTCGAAATTGGCCCGGAAAACGAAAAAACCACCCGATTTCTGGGTGGTCAGGCACGTGCGTATGTGAAATCAGCGCGCGCCTAGACGAGTACTACCTCAACAATCAGTGTGCGGAGATCGGTGCTCATCGAACATCAGTCTGCCACGGGCCGGGAGACCCCGCAAGGGGAAAGTTCGGCCTGGTCGGCCGAGTGACTCAGAGGTCGACGACGGTGGTGCCGCCGATGTAGTCCCACACTCCCTGGCGCTTGGGGGTGATGAACAGCATCACGAACGAGGCCACGTTGGCGAGTCCGGCGGCGACAGAGCCGACCACCCACTTGCCCACGACCTCCCGCATGACCATCTGCTGCATGGTGGCAGGGGCACCGGTGTTGGCATCGACGATCTGCATGCCGAGCATCTTCTTGGCCGGCGAGGTCGACTGCTTCCACAGCACGATGCTCCAGATGAACCACCCGATGAAGAGGGTCACGATCATCAGGAGCACGTCCAGGATCGAGGCCCAGACGCGCCTGCCCACCGACGAGGTGGCAAGCCCGGGGCCGGTGCCCATCCCGTAGGTGCCGGCGGACATCGGTGGGGGCGGAGGCATGTTGCTCATGGCCTCATTCTGTCCGACGCGAACACATCCCACTAGGGACCCTTGAGCGGGGCTGTGCCTAGGGTTCGGCCATGGAGATCCTGCGCACGCCCGATGACCGCTTCGCCAACCTCGAGAACTGGGACCTCGAGCCCCGGTACACCGAGGTCGACGCCGGCGACGGCAGCGGGAAGACGCTGCGCATCGCCCACTACGAGGCAGGCCCCACGGATGCCGGCGAGACGTTCCTCCTCATGCACGGCGAGCCGAGCTGGAGCTACCTCTACCGCAGGATGCTGCCGGGCCTCACCGTGGCCGGTCACCGCGTGGTGATGCCCGACCTCGTGGGTTTCGGCCGCAGCGACAAGCCCGCCGCGCTCAATGACTACACCTACGAACGTCACGTGGCCTGGATGCTTGCGTGGTTCGACGCGAACGGCTTCGACAACCTCACGTTCTTCGGCCAGGACTGGGGCGGACTCGTCGGCCTACGTCTCGTTGCCGCACGCCCCGACCGTTTCCGGCGCGCGGTGGTGTCGAACACGGGCCTGCCCGTTGCCGACCGTGAGCCGAGCGAGGCGTTCCGCAACTGGCAGAAGTTCAGCCGCGAGATCCCTGAGTTCACCGTGGGCAAGCTGGTGGCGGGCGGCTGCGCAGAGCGTCCCTCGAAGGCCGTGATCGCCGCTTACGACGCGCCGTTCCCCGATGAGTCCTACAAGGCAGGTGCGCGCATCTTCCCGTCGCTCTACCCCGACGGTGATGACCACCCGAGCAACGTCGCGAACGCACAGGCGTGGCAGGTGCTGGAGAAATGGACGAAGCCGTTCCTCACCTGCTTCTCCGACGGCGACCCGGTGACGGCCGGCGGCCAGCGCATGTTCGAGCACAGGGTTCCCGGCGCGGCAGGCCAGAAGCACACGATCATCGCGGGCGGCGGCCACTTCGTGCAGGAGGACAAGGGCCCCGAACTCGCGGCGATTCTCTGTGATTTCGTCGCGGCCAACCCCGCGGGGTGACGCTTTCCACCCCGATTCGCGCGCGTTCGCGGGGGTGTCGGGGGCCCATCGCATAGCGTGGAACCCATGTCCGAACCCCGACACATAGCCCCCGCCGACGGCAAGCTCGGCGTGCTCACCGTGGGCCTCGGCGCCGTGGCGACCACCCTCATCGCCGGCGTCGAACTGGCCAAGCGAGGGCTCGGCAAGCCCTTCGGCTCGATGACCCAGATGGGCACCATCCGCATCGGCAAGCGCACCGACAACGACACCCGCCTCATCAAGGACTTCGTGCCCCTCGCGCGGCTCGAGGACATCGAGTGGGGCGCGTGGGACGTGTTCCCCGACGACGCGTACGTGTCGGCCACCCGGGCCGGCGTGCTCGAGCAGGGCAGGCACGTGGAGTCGATCGCCGACACCCTCCGCGACATCCGGCCGATGAAGGCCGCATTCGAGAAGAAGTACGCACGCAACCTCACCGGTGAGCACACCATGGGCACCATCGGCAAGAGGGCGATGCTCGAGGCCATCCGTGCCGACATCAACCGCTTCCGCGACGAGAAGAAGGTGGACCGCATGGTGATGATCTGGTGCGCCAGCACAGAGATCTACATCGAGCCGGGCCCGACGCACCAGACCATCGAGTCCCTCGAGAAGGCCATCGACGCGAACGACGACACGATCGCCCCGTCGATTCTCTATGCATACGCGGCACTGCTCGAGGGCGTTCCGTTCGCGAACGGCTCCCCCAACCTTGCTGTCGACACGCCTGCGCTGCGCGAGTACGCCACGGCGCACAACATCCCGATCAGCGGCAAGGACTTCAAGACCGGCCAGACGCTGATGAAGACGGTGCTTGCACCGATGGTGAAGGCCCGCCAGCTCGGGGTGAGCGGCTGGTACTCCACCAACATCCTCGGCAACCGCGATGGTGAGGTGCTGGACGCCCCCGAGAACTTCAAGACCAAGGAGGAGTCGAAGCTCGGTGTGCTCGAGCACATCCTCGAGCCCGCGACGAACCCCGACCTCTACGGCGACATCTTCCACAAGGTGCAGATCAACTACTACCCCCCGCGCGGTGACAACAAGGAGGGGTGGGACAACATCGACATCTTCGGCTGGATGGGCTACGACATGCAGATCAAGGTGAACTTCCTCTGCCGCGACTCCATCCTCGCCGCGCCGCTCGCGCTCGACCTCGTGCTGTACTCCGACCTCGCGCAGCGGGCCGGCCTCGGCGGTATCCAGGAGTGGCTGTCCTTCTACTACAAGAGCCCGCAGGTGGCGCCCGGCCTCTACCCCGAGCACGACCTGTTCATCCAGCTCACGAAACTGAAGAACACGCTGCGCTGGATGATGGGTGAGGACCAGATCACCCACCTCGGCCGCGAGTACTACGACGAGATCTGACGCGATGAGGCGCATCGCCCCGCTCGCGTTCCTGCTGGATCTCCTGTGCATGGTGGTGTTCGCCACCGTCGGCACCATCAACCACGACACCGACACCGGAGTGGGCGGCATTCTCTACGTGAGCGCGCCGTTTGCCATGGCGCTGCTGGCCGTGCACGTGGCAGGCCTCGCCGAGCGGGCCCGCACCGTGACCGCCGGCATGGTGATCTGGGTGTTCACGGTGGCCGTGGGCATGGTGCTGCGCAACCTGGCCTTCAACCGCGGCACCGCAACCTCGGTCGTGGTGGGTGCGTCGGTTTTCCGGGGCCTCACGATGCTGGGCTGGCGGGTGTGGATGCACCGCGCCCGCGCCGCGAAACAACGCCGCACCGTCGGCACTGACTAGTCGCGCACGCCCACCACGAAGCTCGCCACCGTGGCGAGCGACCCGCCGATGTTCAGCGTGGCGAACGTGCGTGCGTCTTCCACCTGTGTGTCGCCGGCGCGTCCCTCCACCTGGCGTGCCGCATCCAGGAGCATGCGCGCACCGGTGGCCCCCACGGGGTGACCACCACCGATGAGGCCACCGCTCGGGTTCACTGGCAGGTCGCCGTCACGCTCGATAAGGCCGCTCTCCACCGCCTTCCAGCTCTCGCCCGGGGCGGTGATGCCGAAGTGGTCGATGGCCATGTACTCAGTGACCGAGAAGCAGTCGTGCGTCTCGATGCCGTCAAGCGCCAGCACGTCGGCCACGCCCGCACGACGGAAGGCATCGCCCACGGTGTCGCGCACGTGGGGGAACACGTGGGTGTCGCCGCGGCTGTCCTCGATCTTGTCGAGGAATCGGATGCCGGCGTTGCGGTGACCCCACCCGAGGATGCGCGCCGTGCGCGAGGGGTCGCGGCCGGTGCGCGGGGCATGGTCCGCCATGAAGCGGTCGGAGCACAGCACCAGGGTGGCGGCCCCGTCGGTGATCTGGCCGCAGTCCTGACGGCGCGTGCCGGGTTCGATCACCGGGTTCGCCACGTCGTCATCGGTGAAGCTGAGGTCGGTGAACCTCCAGTCGCGCGTCTGTGCGAGCGGGTTCGATCTCGCGTTGCCGTAGTTGATCTGCGAGATGCGGTTGAGATGCGCCCGGTCGAGGCCGTAACGCCATGCGTACTCCTCGGCGAGCAGGCCGAACACCGCCGGCCACATGAACGTGCAGGAGATCCCCTCCTTGCCCTGCCATGCGGCGGCGTTCTGGTTGGTCGAGGAACGGTCACCGGGCAGCGCCTTCTGCTCCTCCACACCGACAACGAGCGCCACGTCGTACCGGCCCGCCTCGATCTCCGCCATGGCGGCCAGCACCGCGAGCGACGACGAGGCACACGCTCCTTCGTGGCGCATCGCCGGCTTGCCGCGCAGACCGGGAACCACCTGCAGTGCCATCGCACCGAGGTGGCCCTGGCCGCGCTGCAGCTCGGAGAACGCGTTGCCCACGTGCACGGTGTCGACCTGCGACACGTCCACCTTCGCATCGACGAGCGCGGCCTCGATGGACACGCGCATCATGTCGCTGATGTCGAGACCCTCTCGGGCCCAGGCCCGGGCGAAATCGGTCTGGTGACCACCGAGGACCCACACGTTCGAGGACATGCCCCAGTCTCCCACGGCATGCCCCCGGAGGGCACACCGTCGCACTCAGTCGTTCGGGATGTCGGTGGGGTCCTCGGCATTGGCCGCAAAGAGCGGGAGGAACTCCTCGAACCCGTCGATGCTGCGGATTGCCGCAACCATCGCCTTGACACCGTCCACGATGTGCTCCACCCCGGACGGATTGTCAACGTCGGTGATCAGCTCGATGAAGCCGTCCTCGGTGACCGTGATGCGCGCGTTGACCAGGTTCTCGTTCACCCTCGTCACCTCGCGGAGGAGGGTCTCGTTCACGATGAAACCGCTGCCGAGCATGTGCGAGATGCGGATGCAGTCCGGTCCCGCCACACCGTCGATGATGTGGGCGAAGAGGAGGTCCTCCCCGTTCGTGAACGAGAGGCTGGAGGGTGGCACCGACCACTGGTCGTGCGGGTCCCACTTGTCCTCGTGGTCGAAGACCTCGAAGTCGAGCTGACCGAAGGAATCGCGGATGACGCGACCCCAGCGCTCCATGTTCTCGTCGCGCACAGGGGACCACACGGCCCAGTCCAGACCCTGCACGCCGAACACCGAGGCAGCCGACGAGCAATCTGCCCCGAGCGTGACTTCGTCCTCCGAATGGATACCCGAGAGGAACTTGATCACCGAGATGGGGAACACGGTCAGCTCAAAATGGCCGTTCTCGGTGGACGCTGCGGACGAACCGGACACGAGCGGCTTTCCCCACCTCGACCAGTCGCTGGTCCAGCGGAGGTTCCCGCGCGATGCCGACAGTGTGAGGAATGCCGGGGGTCCGTCCATCTCTTCGACGGACCCGAGCCCCGTCATGTACCCGGAGGTGATGCGCGACAGCACGTCGGCGCGCAACTTGACCTTCTCGAAGCGCTTGTCGGAACTCAGCTTGTCATAGAGGAGCGGATGGAACGGGGCGGGGATGCTCTCGTCGAACGTCTCGTCCATGAATGCGTACTCGCCCCCTGCACGTGCGGTGAGCGCATGCTCAGTTCCCACCTCACGCAGGTAGACGGTCGCGGTGCCGTATGCCCCAGCGAGCTCACCCGCCATGACGAGGAACATCAGCGGCAGCGCCACGGGCGTTTCGGGGTCGTTGTCACCTGCCGCGGTGTCGATGTAGGCACGCGACATGAAGCCCTCGATGAACCAGCGACGGGTGCCGGGTGCGACCTTCTGCACCCACACGGGGAAATCGTCCTCGCGCATCATCGAGGTGAATGCGCTGACGACGCGCTTGATCTCCACCCCGCGGACCTCCAGGTCCCACGGGGAGCGGTGCTGGTCGAACATGTTCGTGTCGTTTCCCGGCACGTTCAGGCTCCCTTCTCGTAGAGACCGCGACCCTTGGGGGCCACGATGTGCACGGACTGACACGCAGTCGCCGTGCGGTTCTTGTTGACGACGTTCTCGGCATACGGGCGCTGGGCGGAGCTGACGGGTGCTGCCGCCCGCACCTCGCCGAGTTCGATGCGCGACTCGATCTCCGCGAGCACGTTGTTGAGCCACTGGACATCGGCAAGGTCGCCGACGTGGAACTGCACCTGGTCAGCGTCATCGACGGTGATCCAGTTGCCCGACTCGGTGTTCGGGCACTGGCCGAGCATGTCGACAAGACGACGGTTGCAGCTGCGCACAATCGGGTCGAC
The DNA here is from genome assembly GCA_046093205.1 of Acidimicrobiales bacterium. Classification (GTDB taxonomy): domain Bacteria; phylum Actinomycetota; class Acidimicrobiia; order Acidimicrobiales; family Ilumatobacteraceae; genus UBA2093. The sequence goes on along the minus strand of JBJTFB010000247.1, from coordinate 2,383 downwards.
GTGCTGCAGGCGGTATGCAACGCGCTCGAGGGCCTCGGAGATCTCCGCGGCGTCGGGACGCGTGTCGTCGGGTTCGGACCCGTGCGAAGGGTCACGGAAGGAGTCGCTGATGGACATGGGGATACCTTTCATTAGTTCAACGGCTGGTTGTGTGTGAGTAATCAGACCGAGAGCCGACTGTCAGCCCCGGAAGGGCTGAAGGTCAGATGGCTCTGTCTGTTAGGCACCGTTGAACTGGCATCCGCGCTCCTTTTTCGCTTCGAGGGGCCGTGCGACCGGCCCGATGTGTCCCGCGTGGGGAAGTGATTTAAGCACCGTGTGGTCCGAATTACAACCCCGTAATTGTGCCTGCCACCTTTTGGGTCGAAGTGGCAGCCACGACTCGCAGGGTGTCATCTTGCGGCAAGGGTGTGTCATGGTTCGGTCCGTCTCGGGAACCCTGACGGACACACCACTACTCTCGGCGGACAGGCTTTTCCACAGGGGGGAACATGGCAGAGAAGAAGCGTTCCGGCGTCACCATGGGCGAGGTTGCACCGCACTACCCGGCAGAGGCGACGGCGCCTGCCGGGGCACCCAACGTGGTTCTGGTGGTGTTCGACGACACCGGCTTTGCCGACTTCGGTTGTTACGGCAGCGAGATCCGCACCCCCCACATCGACCGCCTGGCCGCGGGCGGCCTGCGGTTCACGAACTTCCACACGACGAGCCTGTGCTCCCCCACCCGCGCATCGCTTCTGACCGGCCGCAACCACCACGCGGTCGGCATGGGTTCGCTCGCGAACTACGACTACGGGTTCGACGGCTACCGCGGCAGGGTGTCGAAGGACGCCGCGATGCTGCCCGAGATCCTGCGGCCGCTCGGGTTCAACAACTACGCGGTGGGCAAGTGGCACCTCACCCCCATGCACCACATCGGGCCGGCCGGCCCGTACGACTACTGGCCCACGCAGCGCGGCTTCGACCGTTACTACGGCTTCATGGACGGTGCGATGAACCAGTGGGACCCGTTCCTCACCGAGGACAACCGCCACGTGCCGCGCCCCGACACCGAGGGCTACCACCTCACCGACGACATCGTCGACCGTGCATCCACCTGGGTGTCGTCACAGAAGAGCGTCGCACCGGAGAAGCCGTTTTTCCTCTACATGGCGTTCGGTGCCGGCCACTCCCCCCACCACGTGACGAAGGAGCGCATCGCCGAGTACATCCCCGTGTTCGAGAAGGGCTGGGATGTCACCCGGGAGGAGCGCATCGCTCGCCAGAAGGCGATGGGCATTGTGCCGGGGTCCACGGTGCTGCCCCCGCGCAACCCCGGCGTGAAGGCATGGGACGAGCTCACCGACGAGGAGCGCTACGTGCACGTGCGCTACCAGGCCGCGTTCGCCGCGATGATCACCCACACCGACGAGGCGATCGGCCGGTTCATCGGCACGCTCGAGCGCATCGGCCAGTTCGAGAACACCGTGTTCATCGTGATGAGCGACAACGGCGCCAGCCAGGAGGGCGGCCTCGACGGCACCATGAACCAGGGTCGTTACTTTGAGCGCGTCGACATGTCCATCGGCGAGACGAGGGAGATCATCGACGAGATCGGTGAGACGCAGTGGTTCAACAACTACCCGCTCGGCTGGGCCATGGCGGGGAACACGCCGTGCAAGTTCTACAAGCAGAACACCCACGGCGGCGGCGTGCGCGACCCGTTCGTGATCCACTGGCCGCGGGGCATTGATGCCTCGCAGGCCGGCGCGGTGCGCACCCAGTTCCACCACGTGAGCGACGTGGCACCGACCTTGCTGGAGCTCATCGGTGCGGGGATGCCGGCGGAGATCGGCGGCGTCACGCAGATGCCGATGCACGGCACGTCGATGGCGTACGCCATCCGCAACGGCGGAGAGCCGACGCGCAAGAAGGTGCAGCACTTCGAGATGGTGGGCCACCGCGGCATCGTGGTGGACGGCTGGAAGGCCGTGACCCGCCACAAGTTCCGCACGCCACTGTTCGACGACGTGTGGGAGCTGTACGACCTGAACAACGACTTCTCCGAGTCGAACGACCTCGCGGCACACATGCCCGAGAAACTCGACGAGATGATCGAGACATGGTGGACGGAGGCAGCCAAGTACAAGGTGCTGCCGGTGAGCGACGGCATGGGTGCCATCAACAAGCGCCCGCCGCGGAGGTCGTTCCGCCTGTGGCCCGGGCTCGAGCGTGTGCCGAGCGACAATGCCCCCCAGTTGATGAACACGAGCCACCGCATCACCGCGCACTTCACCGCCCCCGCGGGCGGGTGCGAGGGCGTGCTCATCAAGGACGGTGACATCTGGGCCGGCTACAGCATGTTCCTGCAGGACGGCGAGGTGTGCTTCCGCTACCACTTCCC
>JBJTFB010000246.1:0-4800 GCA_046093205.1 Acidimicrobiales bacterium | reverse complement strand
CAGCTCTGCTGGCTGATGTTCATCTTCGCCTGGTACCCGCACCACCCGGCCCGCGAGACCAGCCGGTACCGCCACACCCGGGTCGCGGTGTTCCCCGGTTCGGGACTGCTCATCAGGGGGCATGACTACCACGCCGTCCATCATCTGTACCCGCGGGTGCCGCACTACAGACTGAAGGCGGTGTCACCACACGACGGCTGTCGTTGCACCCTTCGCGCGGCCCTCGGTGCGGACTCCCCTGGCGACAAGGTCGCCCGACAGTTCGTTCCACACCGCCTTCAGTCGGTAGTGCGGCACCCGCGGGTACAGGTGGTGGACGGCGTGGTAGTCGTGCCCCCTGATGAGCAGTCCCGAACCGGGGAACACTGCAACCCGGGTGTGTCGGTACCGGCTCGTCTCGCGGGCCGGGTGGTGCGGGTACCAGGCGAAGATGAACATCAGCCAGCAGAGCTGGATCCGTGCGGGCAGCCACCACAGACACAGCGCGGCAACACCGTGGCCGGCGGCGAAACTCACCACGAGAACAACCGTTGTCACCAGCCAGTACCGCAACTGCGCCTTGCCTTCGGCCTTGGATCCGTCCCTGCTCTCCAGCTTCCCCCGCAGTGCCTCCGGCAGCAGCACCCGCAGCGGCTTGACAATGGCGAAGAACGGCAGGAACGCATACAGCATCGTCATTCCGTAGAACTTCACCGGCAACTCGCCGAGCCGACCCTCGGTGAAGTGGTCGGGGTCGCGGTCGGGGTCGTTCGTGTAGGCGTGGTGACGCATGTGTCCTGCACGGTGGGAGGTGAACTCGATGCCCGTGGGAATGGAGCACAGCCGTCCGATGGCCTCCTCCACTGCCCTGCCCCTCGTTGACCGTCCCATGATGTTCTTGTGTGTTGCCTCGTGCATCGGCATGTAAAAGGTCGAGGCGAACACGGAGTTCACGATCAACCCGAGCCACAGGGGCAACGTGCCGTTGAGGCCGAGCACCAGCACCGTTGTCCAGCAGACAGCGAACACTGCGAACGTGGCAATCATCCGGTACTGCACACCGCCCCAGTAACGGGCCGCGACGAGACTCTCCGCCCTCACCTGGGCGTTGCGCTGCTCACGGCCGGCGTCGGTCACCTCGACCTCTGCGTTGTGGGTGAGGACCGATTCGAGGTCCTCCGGTGCGGGCGGCTCGAGTGACATCACGCCACAGTACCCAGCAATCCCATGATGCACCGGCACGTCGCTCCGTTAGGTTCTCGGCATGGCTGCACGGAATCTCACCACGTATCTCTGGTTCGACACCGAGGCTCTCGAGGCCGCACAGTTCTATGTGGACCTCTTCCCCGGTTCGCACATGGGAGATGTCAGCCACTACCAGGCCGACGCGCAACGACCGGCGGGTTCGGTGCTCACGGTCGAGTTCGAGCTCTTCGGACGTCCCTTTGCCGCGCTGAACGGCGGCCCGCAGTTCCCGCATTCGGAGGCCGTGAGCTTCCAGGTCTCCTGCGACACACAGGAGGATGTCGACCGGATCTGGGAGGCACTCGTGGGCAACGGCGGCAGCGAGAGCATGTGCGGGTGGTGCAATGACCGCTGGGGCGTCAGCTGGCAGGTGATCCCGACCGAACTCTCCCGCGCCCTCCAGGGACTGGACGGATACGACAGCGCCCATGCGTTCAGGGCGATGATGCAGATGTCGCGGATCATCGTCAAGGACCTTGCTCCGGCAGACCGGAACAGGTGACTCGGCCCGCGACCGCTACAGACCCTCCTCTGCCCTGAAATGGGCAACAATCGCATTCGCGTGTCCGTGGCCCATGCCGTGGTCAGTCTTCAACATGGCGACCATCTCGGAGTGACGGGCGCCCTTCATTTTCTTCAGCAACGACTTCCAATGGGAAATCGAGTTGCCGTATTTCTTCTCAATCGACGGAAAGTATGACGCAGGCCCGGTGACCTTCTTCTCAGCCATCCCCACAGGGTACCCGCCTGTCAGTCAGCCCCGTTTCAGGTCGGTGACCACACCACAAGCAACGCGCACAATGTCGGTAGGTGCTGCACCGAAGTTGTCGTTCCACGTTCCTGCAGCAGCCCACACTTCGTCGTACTGCAACAAGTCCGGATCAACGAAAACACGCAGTTGTGTGCTGTGACCAAAGGGAGGCACGCCGCCAATCGGGTAGCCAGTCGCCTCACGCACGGCGTCGGCGTCCACACGCCGGCACTTGGTGCCTCCGGCCGCTGAAGCGAGCTTCTTCTCGTCGAGTTGGTTCGAGCCTGACACCAGCGCCATCACAATCTCCTCGTCAACGCCGAAGACCAGACTCTTCACAATCGCCCCCACCGGCACGCCGATGGCGTTCGCGGCGTCCTGCGCCGTCTTGGTTCCCTCGGGAAAACGACGGGTCACGATCTCGAGACCCTGAGCCCGTGCGGCCTCCACCACCCGCACCGTGTTGGGATGCATCTGCTCGCCCACTGTCATTCCCTCCATGTCCGTCGCTCGAGGCCAGTCGCGGTCTGCACCATCGCAACCGCCCGTTCCGGGGCAATCACAGCAATGAGCCAGTCTTCGGTTGCTGGGCCCGCATAGAACTGACCCAGATCGAACGGGAACAGCCCCGAGTTCCAGATCCGGGTCTTCTCTGCCTCATCGGTCACAAGAGTCGCGGTTCACCACACGTAGGTTTCGGCAGAATTCCCCTGCCACATCACAGCGATTCTCGGATTGGTCCGCAGGTTCGACGCCTTGCCCGACGTCGAACGCATCGTGAGCAACAGGTGACCGTCTTCACGGGCCACGAACACAACTGCGACGTGCGGATGGCCCGATGCGGACGCGGTGGCCACATGGGCGAGCCCCGCACCGTCGATGAATGCCGCCACTTCGCCCCAGTTCACGGTTGACATTCTGGTCTCGTCGGTCGTCCCCGCCAGGTTCAGTCGTCCGTGGCCTCTGCAGGACCGCTCATCGTGAAGATGGCGGCCCCCACGAGCGACACGAGACCGGCCACGAGGTACGGCACGGTGTAGTTGCCGGCCGCGTCGCGGATCGACCCGATGAGTATTGGCCCGATTGCGGTGCCGGTGAGCGAGATGAGCCCCGAACGTGCCGAGATGCGGGCGTAGTCCTTCACGCCGAACCGCTGTGCGATGAGGAGCGACTGCATCATCAACACATTGCCCACCATCGCGCCGAATAGTGCGATTGCGAGGAAGAGCGGGACGACATGCTGCATCTGGCCGATCAGCACGATGGCGGTGCCCTGCACGGCCGCCACGAACACCATGAACTTCGCCAGCGGGAACTTCGGGATGATGCGGCCACCAAGAAGGCGGAAGACCACACTGCACCCCGAAAGCACCGAGGTGGCGAACGCGGCGGTGCCGGCGCTGGTGCGCTCCTCCACCAGTTTCACGATCTGCTGGATGGCGCCGACCTGCGCCCCCATCACCAGCACGTAACCCACGGTGACCACCCAGAAGAAGCGCGTGCGGATGGCGACCGCCATCGGGGTGCCGGGCATCTCCACCACCATGCCCGCGGGCTTCGGTTCACCGTCGGGCATCCAGTTGAGGGCGGTCGGTTCGGGACGCACGAACAGCCACGTGGGAACTGTCATCCCCACGAGCCAGATGAGGCCGAGCCACGGGGCCATGCCCGCGATGCCGTGGCTGTCGATGAGGGTTTTCACCACGGGTGTCAGCAGGATGCCGCCGACCGACAGTCCGGATGATGCCGCGGCGATGGCGGGTGCGCGCTTCGTGTGGAACCACCGCGTGACCACGGTGGTGGCGAGCGTGAGGCCGCTGGACGACCACGCCACCGAGAACACCCCGTACGCCAGGAACAGCTGCCACTTCTCGGTGACGAGACCGAACGAGGCGAGTGACACCGCACCGAGCACTGCGCCGCCATACGCCACCGTGCGCACGTCGCGCACCGCGATCATCCGCGCCACCACCACGTTCCACAGGCCGCCGACCAGGAAGAAGAAGGTTGTCGCTACCGAGAGCGACGAGATGTTCCAGCCCTGTTCCTTGCTGAACGCGTTCAGGTACACGCCCATTCCGTAGAAGCCGAGGGCCGAGCCGAAGAACAGCATCATGAAGCAGCCGGCGACCACCCACCAGCCGGGGAATGCGTCGCGCTTGGCGAGATACACGCGTGTGTCTGCTGCGGGCATGCGGCCCCCTTCCCCGGGGGAACCCTAGACGCGCAGTCTGTGTGCGGCCGTGCTCAACGGAACGCCGCGTGTTGTGCTCAGGCGAAGGCTGCGTAGCCGTCGCGCTCGAGCACGTCGGCCAGCTCGGGCCCGCCCGACTTCACGATGCGTCCCGCCACGAGGATGTGCACCGCATCGGGCTTCAACTCCTCGAGCAGCCGCACGTAGTGGGTGATTGCCAGCACGCCGAGGTTGCTCTCGTGCGTGGCTGCCTCCACCCGGCGTGCACAGTCGCGCAGTGCGTCGATGTCGAGACCGGAGTCGAGTTCGTCGAGCACCGCGAAGCGCGGGGCCAGCACCCCCAGCTGCAGAGTCTCGTTGCGCTTCTTCTCGCCGCCCGAGAGGTCGACGTTCAGAGCACGGGCCACGAGGCCGGCATCGAAGTTGATGCGGCCGGCCTCGGTGCGGATGAGGTCACCGAGTGTCGACACGTCCCGGCCGCGTGCTGCGAGTGCCTCGGCCAGCACCGCATCCACGTGGCAGAGGGCCGTGCGCGGCCTGCATCTCGTGATGCAGTACCCGACCGAGGTGCCCGGTGTGCACGTGGATGCGGTGCTGGCTGAGGCACTCGCAGCACGCGGCCGGGACGTGT
>JBJTFB010000245.1:0-3733 GCA_046093205.1 Acidimicrobiales bacterium | reverse complement strand
GCCACGCTGCGCAAGTCCGTGCAGGCGCTGTTCGTGGTCACACCCGACACGGCATCGGCGGAGAAGATGCGCGAGCGCATCCCCTCCGACAGGGGAGTGGTGGGGACCGTCGCCGAGATCAACGAGGCGATCGAGGAGTACTGCTCGCACGGCTTCGACGAGGTGTGCGTCCCCGACTTCACGATGGGCGGCTCGCTCGCGCAGCGGCGCGAGAACTACGAGGCCTTCGCCTCGGGTGTCTGCGCCAACTTCCGCTGACACTGTCCCGCTAGCCGGGGAGGGTCACGTCCACGCTCGGTACCGTGCCGGCCATCGTGGTTGCGGGACTGACCGGTGCGGCCACCGGCCCGGTGCGCACCCGCCGCGCCGAGGACACCCGTCGCGCGGTGGATGCCGTGGCGGTCGCCGTGAGCACGCCGTTCTTCACCGTGAGTTCGGTGTCGGTGGCCGACTGCGGTGCGAGCTCGAGGCTCACCCGCGACTCGCCACCGCCGCGTGACAGCACCACATCGGCAACTGCTGTCGCGCCGGATGCATTGCGCAGGCGGGACACCTCGAGGCGGTCACCGTCCTCGAGGGTGACGGTGCCGAGGTTGGAGTCGCCGGCGATGACCACGGTCAGGGTGCCGCCCGCGGCGTTCACCGTGGTGCGGCCGGAGTCCGTGGTGATCACGGGGGCGACAACTGCCGCCGACCCGGTCACGGCCGAGGGGCCTGCACCGCGCACCTGGATGTGGGGGTGGCCCGCACGGCGCACGGTGACGGTGGCGTCCGCATGGGGCACACCGTCGGTGCCGCGCAGTTCCAGCTGCATGTCGACGACCGGCGCCGGCAGCCGGAGCAGCGCCGATGCGCCGCCCGATCCCTTCACGGGTTCGACCACGGCTCCGTCGATCGTGCCGGTGTAGCCGTCCGGGGTCTGCTCGAGCATCCCGAGCTCACCGGCATCGAGTGCGAGGGTCGAGGGTGCGGCACCGTCGGTGTGGCTCACCATGATCTCCGTCAATGATCCTGTGTCGTCAGTGCAGAACGGGCACGTGAACGGTCCGCTGCGCACCGACATCGGGGTCAGCTCCAGCGAACCCGTCGTTCCGCCCCATGTCCCGTCCGGTGCCTCGTAGGTCCAGGTGCCGTCGGAGGGCCGCACCACGATCTCGCGCCGTGTCCGGGGGTCGTTGTTGTCGTACACGTGCACCACCCATGTCCCGCCCCGTCGCGTCACCGCGAACGGCGTGACCGAGTGCCCGGTGCCGCGGTGGTACATGCCCACCGTGTGGCCGGCCCCGTTCGCGAGACCCTCGATGAGGTCGGCGACGAGTTGTGCGGGCGTGCGGAGGCGGGACTCCGCGGCGGCACGCGCCACCTCGGGCACGAACTGCGTGGCCCACCAGTGCACGAGCGCGGGGGCGAGGTCCCGCGCAGACCGGGTGACGTCCGCGGCGGTGGCGAACGAGCCCCCGAAATCCTGCGGCGTGTCGTAGCGCAGGAACATGCGCTGGCTCAGCACGGCCATGCCCTCGCAGCGCCCGCCCGCCAGCGCCACGTTCCAGTCGTGGAGTGCCTGCACCGTGCGCGGCCGCAGCACGCACTCGCTCTGCACACCGGGCATGCACACCTGCGAATGGCCGAAGAGGTCGACCAGTGTCTGCACGGTCACGTTGTCGTCCGCCGCGACGGAGCGTCCCCAGTTGACGAACGAGAAGCGGTCAGAGTCCATGCGGAAACCGGAGTCCACACACAACGTCCCCTCACCGAGGTCGGCGGCGACGACACCGGAGCACAGGGCCGAGAGAGTGTCCGTGTCACGGGAGGCGGCCTCCGTCGTCGGTGCCGGTCCGACGGCGGGATCCGAGCACGACACGAGAAGCGCACACGAGCCGAGCAGCAGGAGCACGATCCGCAAGCGACGCTTCACTCCTGCCATCTCCCTCACGTTATGCACGGTGCGGGAGGTAGTAGAACGAAGGGATGACCGAAAGACAAGGCGCCGGTGAGGCGGGCCTCCTGCGCATCACGTTGATCGGGATGGCCGCGGGCCTCCTTTCGGGGCTCTTCGGGGTGGGGGGTGGCATCCTCATCGCCCCGGCACTCGTGCTGCTCGCCCGCATGGACCAGCGCATGGCCCACGGCACCTCGCTCGGTGCGGTGCTCCCCATCTCGGTGTCGTCGCTGTTCACCTACTGGGCGCACGACCACGTCGACTGGCGGGTTGCCGCATGTCTCGCCGTCGGGTCGGTGCTCGGTGCACTCGTGGGGACGCGGCTCCTCAACGTTCTGCCGCACCGCACGCTCGCGATCTCGTTCGCGACCCTGCTGGTGGTGACCGCCGTGCGCCTGTTCCTGCCGCTCGCATCCGGGGAACGCGGGGCACTGTCGGTGGTGGAGGTGGGGGTCCTCGTGCTCATCGGCTTCGGTGCGGGCACGCTCGCCGGGCTGCTGGGGGTCGGCGGCGGCGTGGTGATGGTGCCGGCGATGCTGATGTACCTGAGCATGCCTGCCGTCGTTGCGAAGGGAACCTCCGTCGCGGTGATCATCCCCACCTCGATCATCGGCACGTGGAGGAACCGTCGCAACGAGAACGTCGACCTCCGTGCGGCTGCGATACTCGGCTTCAGCGGCATCGCGACCGCGGTGGTGGGAGGTTGGATCGCGGGTCGCATGCCCGAAACCCTCTCGAACGTGCTGTTCGCTGCTCTGTTGCTGGCGGTCGCCACGAGACTGATGACCGACGTGCGCAGTCGCGCGGTGCACTGACGCACGGAACCCGGCAGGGTTCGGGCCGTCGGCCCGTGAGCGTGTAGACACTCTTCCCATGGGCAAGGACAGACTCGCGGGCAAGGTGGCGTTGATCTCGGGAGGCGCCCGTGGCATGGGCGCGAGCGAGGCGCAGCTGTTCGTGGACGAAGGTGCGCATGTGGTGATCTCCGACCTGCGCGACGACCTCGGCGAGGAGACCGCACGGCGAATCTCGCCCGACGGTTCGCGGTGCCGTTACGTGCACCATGACGTGACGAGCGAGTCCGACTGGGAGAGGGCGGTTGCGTTCACCGTCGACACGTTCGGCCGTCTCGACATCCTCGTGAACAACGCCGGCATCTTCGAGCGCGGCACCGTGCTCGACACGTCCCTCGAGGACTACCGACGCACCATCGACATCAACCAGGTCGGGGTGTTCCTCGGCATGAAGGCCGCCGCGCCGCGCATGGTCGCCCAGGGCAGCGGAAGCATCATCAACATCTCCTCTGTTGCAGGTCTCGACGGAACACCCGGGTTCCTCGCCTACGGCGCCAGCAAGTGGGCCGTGCGCGGCATGACGCGCGGCGTGGCGAAGGAGCTCGCGCCGTTCGGCGTGCGCGTGAACTCGATCCACCCGGGCATCATCGACACGCCCATGCTGCAGACGTTCGACGAGGCCGGCGACGGTGTGCGCGAGATGGTGCGCACGCGCATCCCGCTCGGGTACGAGGCCGAGCCGATCCACGTGGCGAGACTCGCCGTGTACCTCGGCAGCGACGACAGCGCATACTCGACCGGTTCGGAGTTCAAGGTGGACGGAGGCTGGAGCGCATGAGCATCCTCGGCACACGGGTCGTCAGGGTCGAGGACCCACGGTTCCTCACCGGCGGGGGCACGTACATCGCGAACCTCCGCCTCGAGGGAACGGTGCACGTCACGTACGTGCGCTCCACCGTGTCGCACGCACGCATCCTTTCGGTCGACACGTCCGAGGCGG
>JBJTFB010000244.1:0-3752 GCA_046093205.1 Acidimicrobiales bacterium | reverse complement strand
GTGCAGGGGTTCCTGCTTCTCCGGGGCGCGTGCCACGAAGAACCGCGTGTCGAAGCGGCGCCGCTCACCCTTCGGGGTGATCCAGTGGCTGACGTAGTGGATGTTGTGCGTGGAGAGGTGCAGGTTCTCGCGGCGGCAGAGGTCGAGAAGGGCGAGCGAACCGTCATGGATGTTCTCCCGCTCGCGCTCGAACCTCTCGGCCACGGCGGCGTCGTCGAACCTCACAACCTCACCGCTGTCCCGGTGATGTGCGAGCAGGACCCCCGCCTCCTCGAAGCACTCACGGATGGAGGCGACCCAGTACGCGAGCCCACCCGCGGGTATGCCGAGGAGGTTGCTCGCCTGTTCGTCGGTGAGACCCTCGCAGATGTCGCCGATCTCGGTGGATGCATCCACCTCGTCCACCTTCCCGCCCGGGAAGACGAACATCCCGCTCGCGAAGGCGGCAGTGAAGGTACGGCGCAGCATGAACACCTCGAGCCCGTCATCACCGTCACGCACGAGCAGCACGGTTGCCGCGGGCTTCACGGGGACCTTGTCGGGGTCGAACGGCTCGCCCTGCGCCGCGGCTGCGGAGTTGTTGCTCATGATGGACCCCCTCCGCACACCCTACGGTGCAGCGACCACGGTCGAAGAAGCCGGGACATGCCCGGCGTGCTGACCCTCAGTTCTTGTTGCGCATCTCGCGGTAGTCACGCGCCCCGCCCTCGAGCGGTTCCACCTCGAGTGTGATGCCGTCAATGCCCACAACGCGCAGTGGTGCCTCGTCCGCCAGCGGGGTGGACCTGTTCACGCGTGCACGCCACCGTGCACCGTTCACCAGTGCCACACCCTCGGGCTCGATGGAGCCGGCCGCCGTCCCCGTGCGACCGACGAGATTGTCGCGGCCGATCGTGGGGGTCGCGAAACGTGTGCGGGTCATCGACGGCATGCCCACCACGTACGTGAGCGCCACCCCGATGATGCAGGTGGCGAGGGTGAGCCAACCGGGTCGCAGGCTCGTCCCGTCGACGGAACCGAACAGTGTGAAAGAGCTCACCATGTACAGCACCATTCCGGCGCCCGTCCAGAAGCGCGGCACCCCCACCTGCACGTCGACGGCGAATGCGAGGAACGCCAGCACGAACAGCGTGAGGGCGACGCCGTTCACCGGCAGCGAACCGAGACCTGCTGTGCCGAGCAACAACGTGACCGCACCCACGAGCCCCGCAACACCGATGCCCGCGGTGAAGAACTCGAAGAGAAGAAGTGCGAGACCGATGGTGGCGAGCAGGTACGCCGAGGGCGGCGAGGACACGGTGTGGAACAACCGCGGCACCAGACCGAGTTTGAAGAAGCGCGCGGTGGTCGCGGCGCGGTCCACCTGACCTGTGGTGCTGATGCTGTCGTACACGGTGTCGAGCGTGCGGCCCTTCACCGTCAGTCCGTCCATCGCCAGCAGCATGTTGCGCAGCACAGGAACACCCTGATCACTTCCGGCGTAACGCAGCACTGTCCGTTCCCTCGCCTCGAGGACACCGAGCGTGCCCGAACGCAGCACGGGGTCCGCCTCGCCGAACGACACCTGTTCACCGTCCACGGTGAGCGGTGTGCCGGAACGTCCGATGCGCGTGCCCGGCGCCATCGCAGCCACGTCGGCAACCGCCGCCATCTGGGCTGGGAGCCCGTACAGGCGCGAGCCGCTCGGGCCCACCCACACGGCAACGGGCGTCGATGAGTTCTTGATGTCACTGAGCAAGTCCGCCATGCCGTCCCTGCCGATCACCGCACCCCGTGTGTTGACCTGGAGGATGACGGCCTGGGCGCCATTGCCCTGGGCGCGCGTCAGGGAATCCCGGATGGAGTCGGCCACGATGCGGTCGATGAGGCCGGACACCTCCACCACGTCGACCGGCGCGAGAGAACCGGCCGCACCGTCAGCGGACTGGCCGGACGCGTGCGCGGGCGAGATGAGTGACAGACCAGCGGCGAGAACCAGACCCAATCCGCACATCACCCTCAGTACCGGGCGTACCCTCACTTCTCACTCCTCGCATCGGACGGCCGGTGGCGACGGGCAGAACCCATGGACACGCGTCGATTCCTCTCAGCAAGCCGCCTGCTCATTGTTGCGGGGAAGGGCGGTGTCGGGAAATCGGTGGTGTCGGCTGCCCTTGCGACAGGTGCCACACGGGCCGGCATGCGTGTGCTGCACGTGAGAATCGACGACACGGGGCCGGCCGCGGGCACCCCCGAGGGCGTCAACGGACTCCACCTCACCGCGGGGGGCGCACTCGCCGAGTACCTGCAGGGACGCGGCCTCGGGCTCATCACCCGCCAGCTCGAGCGGCTCGGCATCGTGAGCCTCGTGGCCAGCACCGCACCCGGCATGGACGACCTGCTCGTGCTCGGCAAGTTGAAGCAGCTGGTGCGCGACGACCCGCACGACGTCATCATCGTCGACGGCCCCGCGGCCGGACACGCGGTCGATCTCCTGCGCACCCCGCGTGTGCTCGGTCGCACGGTTGCTGCCGGACCCGTCGGACAACAGGCGAACGATGTTCTCGCCATGCTGGCCGACCCAACGGCTGCACGCGTGATGTTCGTGACACGACCGGCGGCAACACCGGTGAGCGAGACCATCGAGACGGCGGCGAGCCTGGTGGACGATCTCGGCATCACCCTGTCGCCGATGGTGGTGAACGGTGTGCACGAACCGTCCCCGGTCGACCCGGCGTCGGTGTCGGGCAACGTGCGCCACGCGGCGGAGTACAGCGCGGCGAGGCACCGTGCCGAACAGGAGGCGGTCACCGCACTTGCGGCCGCGGTCGACCGGCCGCTGCTCGTCGTGGGCCATCACACGGTTGCCGGCGACGGCCTCGTCGCCGATGTCGCGACGGACCTCGAGAAGGCAATCGGCGGTCTGGTGGGATGAATGCTCTCCTGGAGTCGTGCCGGAACGCGCGGGTCATCGTCACCTGCGGCACCGGTGGTGTCGGCAAGACCAGCTGTGCCGCCGCAGTCGGGATGATCGCGGCACGGATGGGCAGGCGTGCGGTGGTCGTCACCATCGACCCCGCACGACGGTTGGGGGACGCCATCGGACTCGGCACATCCGTCACGAACGAACCGGTGCGGGTTCCGGTCGTCGCCGACGGAGAGATGTGGGTGTCGATGCTCGACGTGCGCGCCACGTTCGACGAACTGATCACCGCGACGGCACGCAACGATGCACAGGCCCGGGAGATCCTCGCGAACCCCTTCTACAGGGGGCTGTCGAACTCACTCAGCGGAACGCGCGACTACATGGCTGCGGCCAGGCTGTGGTCGCTGTCGAGCGACCCGCGGTTCGACCTCGTGGTCGTCGACACTCCACCGTCGCGCAACGCCCTCGACTTCCTGGAGTCACCCGAACGCCTCGCCCGGTTCCTGTCGCATCCGCTCGTGCGCGTGCTGGTCGCGCAGGGCCGCGGCGGCGCCCGCATCGCAGGTGCCGCCGCGCGGCCGGTGATCTCGGCAATCGGCAAGGTGGTGGGCAACGATGCCCTCGCCGGCGTCGTCACGTTCCTGCGCAGCATCGACGGGATGGAGGGCGCGTTCCGCGAACGTGCACTCGGTGTGTCCGTCCTGCTGCGGGGCGGGGGGACCTCGTTCGCACTCGTGGTGTCCCCCACCGCCGACGCGATCATCGCAGCATCCGCACTCTCGGGGGACCTCGCACGTCTCGGCATCACGCTCGGCGTCGTGATCGAGAACCGCGTTCCCCCGTGGTT
>JBJTFB010000243.1:0-2962 GCA_046093205.1 Acidimicrobiales bacterium | reverse complement strand
AAAACGCAAGTCACCCCGCTTGCCGACCGAAAGGCACCCCATGGCCGTCACCGCCGGTACCCCCATCGAGCTCGTCCAGTCCGTCTATTCGCGCCTGGCGGCGAACGTCGCCACCGGCCGCGAGCGCCTCGGCCGGCCGCTCTCGCTCGCCGAGAAGATTCTCATCAATCACCTCGTCGACCCGAAGGGCCAGGAGATGGAGCGTGGCCGCAGCTACGCCGACTTCAACCCCGACCGCGTGGCCATGCAGGACGCCACCGCCCAGATGGCACTGCTGCAGTTCATGACCGCGGGCCTCCCCCGCACGGCCGTGCCGTCCACCGTGCACTGCGACCACCTCATCCTCGCCAAAGTGGGCGCGAAGCTCGACCTGCGCGACGCGAACGACAACAACCGCGAGGTCTACGACTTCCTGCGCAGCGTGTCGGCGAAGTACGGCATCGGTTTCTGGGGCCCCGGCAGCGGCATCATCCACCAGGTCGTGCTGGAGAACTACGCGTTCCCCGGCGGCATGATGATCGGCACCGACAGCCACACGCCGAATGCCGGCGGGCTCGGCATGGTCGCCATCGGTGTCGGCGGCGCCGACGCGGTCGACGTGATGACAGGTTTCCCCTTCAACGTGCGCTGGCCGAAGGTGATCGGCATCAGGCTCACCGGCACCCTGTCGGGCTGGAGCAGCCCGAAGGACGTCATCCTCGAGGTCGCGCGCCGGCTCACCGTCGAGGGCGGCACCGGCGCCATCGTGGAGTACTTCGGCCCCGGCGCGGACTCCATCTCCGCCACGGGCAAGGCAACCATCTGCAACATGGGCGCAGAGATCGGCGCGACGTGCTCGGTGTTCGGGTACGACGCGAACATGGCCACCTACCTCAAGGCGACCGGGCGCGAGGCCATCGCCGACGCGGCCGACAAGGTCGCCGAGCACCTGCGCCCCGACGAGGGCGCACAGTACGACCAGATCGTGGAGATCGACCTCTCCGCACTGAAGCCTCTCATCAACGGCCCGCACTCCCCCGACCGCGCGCATCGTGTCGGCGCCGACGGGGTGGGCAAGGAAGCCCGCGGGAACGACTGGCCGCTCGAGGTCTCTGCCGCACTCATCGGCTCGTGCACGAACTCCTCGTACGAGGACATCACACGTGCGGCATCCATCGCCCGTCAGGCCGCCGCAAAGGGTCTGAAGGCCCGCACCGAACTGCTGATCTCGCCCGGGTCCGAGCAGATCCGCGCCACCATCGAGCGTGACGGCCTGCTCGCCGACCTCGAGGCGATCGGTGCCACCGTGCTCGCGAACGCCTGCGGGCCGTGCATCGGACAGTGGGAGCGTGCGGCCGACAGGACAGCAAAGCCCAACAGCATCGTGAACTCGTTCAACCGCAACTTCCCGAAGCGTGCCGACGGTTCGGCGAACACTCTCTCGTTCGTCACCAGTCCCGACACCGTGATGGCAATCGCACTGTCGGGACGGCTCGACTTTGACCCCTCGGTCGACACCATCACCGCACCCGACGGCACTCAGGTGCGCCTCGAGCCGCCGGTCGGTGAGATCGTGCCCGCACGCGGTTACGACCCGGGCGTCGACACGTTCACCGCTCCCCCGGCCGACGGCAGTGCGCTCACCGTGGAGGTCAGCCCCACGAGCGACCGTCTGCAGCTGCTCGAGCCGTTCCCGGCATGGGATGGCAACGACTACGTGGAACTGCCCGTGCTGATGAAGGCCAAGGGCAAGTGCACCACCGACCACATCTCGGCTGCCGGCAAGTGGCTCACGTACCGCGGACATCTCGAGAACATCTCGGGGAACCTGTTCATCGGTGCGGTCAACGCATACACCGACGCCGTGGGTGAGGGCCTCGACATCACCGACGGCCAGCGCCGTTCGTACCCCGACATCGCGAAGCGCTACAGCGAGGCCGGCATCCGCTGGTGCGCGATCGGTGACCAGAACTACGGCGAGGGATCTTCGCGTGAGCATGCGGCGATGGAGCCGAGGTTCCGGGGCGGTGTCGTGATTTTCGCGCGTTCGTTCGCACGCATCCACGAGACCAACCTGAAGAAGCAGGGACTCGTGCCGCTCACGTTTGCTGACCCCGCCACCTACGACCTCATCGAGGAGACCGACCGCGTCAGCGTGCTGAACCTGCCGCCGGTGCCCGACCGTCCGGTGCAGTGCCGCATCACGAAGGCCGACGGACGCACGGTGGACTTCGAGGCGAGGCACACCTTCAGCGACGAGCAGGTGGAGTGGTTCAGGGCCGGCTCGGCACTGAACATCGTGCGCGCGAAGGTGGCGGCCGGGAAGTAGTCCCGGTCAGGTGTCGAAGCCGGGACGGCGGTCGTCCTCGGCGTCGATGTCACCCTTGTAGTTCGACGGCAGCGCACGGCGCAGTTCGTCCTCCGTCGGCTCACGCCACACGCGTGCCTCCTCAGGCAGCAGGGCCGTGATGGCCGCCATGATGGCCGCAGTGTCGGCATCGAGGTCGGTGCGGCCGAGCGTCACCGGGCCGCCGACCGTCACCGACACGTCGGGCGGGGAGGTCACGTTCGTGATGTTCGGCAGCTTCGCGTTGCGCGGCCACACCTTCTCGGTGCCCCAGATCCCCACAGGGATCACGGGAGCGCCCGACACCTGTGCCAGGCGCGCGGCACCCCACCGACCCTTCAGCACGGGGTCGAAGAACGCACGGCCGCGCGGGATGGTTCCCTGGGGCATCAACGCCACCATGTCTCCGGCAGCAAGTGCCTCCTCCGCCGCACGCAGCGGCTCGCTGCTGCCCGTGCCGCGGTCCACGCGGATGCCGCCGAGCGCGCTCGCCAACGGGCCGATCACCGGCGCATCGAACACTTCCTTCTTGCCGAGGAACCTCACGGCACGCCCCGTGCGTGCCACCGCCATCGACACCGCGAACACGTCGAAGTAGCTGCGGTGGTTCCCCACGATGATCGCGGGCCCGTCCGC
>JBJTFB010000242.1:0-3639 GCA_046093205.1 Acidimicrobiales bacterium | reverse complement strand
GCATCACGTGCGGCGAACGCGATCGCACCCGCGGTGTCGAGTGGCTCGGGCTCGATTGCATAGTGCAACGACACCCCGGCACACGTGCCGTCGGGGAACGCCCTCAGGAATGGCTCGGGCTTGAACCCGAGCGCGAGGGCCACCCTGTCGACACCGGCCAAACTGAGCGCGGCGATCAGGTGCTCGAGCTGACGGACGTTCGCGATCGGCAGGAGGGGCTTGGGCACCGCAAACGTGAGGGGTCGCAGCCGGGTACCGAAGCCCCCGACGAGGATGACCGCCTGCATCAACCCGTGGTGGTGGAGGTGGCAGGAACGCTGTCGGAACCCGCTTCCGGGACCGTGGTGGAGCCGTTGCCGGCAACCGTGGTGGACGGGGCCACCCCGCTGTCGACCGCGCCGAGTTCGGGCAGGTTCTTGGCTGAAGCCGGCATCGGCACCTCGGCATCGGGGGCGGTGAAGGCGACCATGATCGCCATGCCGTCCCTGTCGATCCTGATGTTGTCGAAGTCCGCGATGTACTTCTTCTTCGTCGAGGGGTCGTCGTACTGCTCCCACACGGTGACGGACACCTGTGCATCCACCATCTTGCCGCTCTTGTCCTTGCACTTGTCGGTATCGACCGCATACGACTTGCCGTCATTCTGGTCGTCAGGGAACGACAGACCGTCTGTGGTGACCTTCACGCCGTAGGTGTCGAGGAAGACCCCGAGCTTCGCCCTGCGACCCGAGGCGAGTGCCGTGGGGTGCCAGTGGATCACGCCGTCGTCGTGGCTGTGGATCCCGTACTTCTGGTAGAGCGGGTCGACGGGGTCCTCCTTGGCGCCGGCGAGGTCCTTCAACTGCTGGTCGCAGCCGTAGAAGCCGTACGACACGTGCCAGTGGTCGTTGATTGTCGGCGGCGTGTTGAGGCTTGGCAGCGACTGCCTGGCATACACCACGAGCCCGAGGCCGATGACGATGACGGCGGCCATGGTGGCAGGAAACACCGTGCCGCCCTGGAAGCGGATCTTGCGGCCCTTGCCCTTCGACGCGAGTCGGGCGACCTTCTTTGCTGACGAACCACTTGCCACGAGTCGGGAAGGCTACCGCCGGTTGTCGGCGAGCATGAGGTACTCCCCTGCCACCGCATCGGGCGACACCCGCTCCACGACCCATTCCCGGCCGCTTCTGCCCATGCGCTCGCGGGCCGGAGCGTCGGCCAGGAGAGCCTCGATCGCCTCGACGAAACGGTCCTCGTCATCGGGGGGCACGGCAACCCCCGCGCCGCTCTGCGCGAGCATCCGCGGAACCTCGGTGCCCTCGTCGATCGCGGCCACGACAGGTCGTGCCGCGGCGAGGATGCTGTAGGTCTTCGACGGGACGCTCACCGCCGCGAGCCCCGCACGGAGCGGAACCACGTGCACGTCGCCCGTGGCGAGCACCTCGGGCACCCGTTCGCGCGGTTGGTAGTCGCCGAACCTCAGGTTGGTGATGCCGGCGGCCTCGCTCTCCAGCCGGGCACGTTCGCTTCCCTCGCCGTTGATGACGAATGTTGCGCCCGGAATCCGGCGCGCTGCGGACAGCACCATCCCGAGCGACTGGGAGAACCCCACGTTCCCCGCGTACATCACGACCGGTTCGTCACCGATGTCCATCTCCCGGCGCAGTGCGGTCATTCGGTCGACCGGCACGATGAACCGTGAGTCGACGAAGTTCGGGACCACCACCACCTTGTCGGCGCGGCGTTCCCCCACCTTCGCCAGGACGTTCGCCCGCATGTCGTCCGAGAGAACCACGACGGCGTCGCTCAACCTGTAGGTCAGGCGCTCGAGCGCCCCTGCGACCCGGATCACGTGGCGGTTGGTGATGGCGCCGGTCTGCACGGCCGCATCGGGGAACACGTCCTGGATGTTGAACACCGCGCGGGCACCGCGAAGCCGCGCGGCCAGCCACCCGGTGAGACCCAACGTGAGTGGGGGTGACATCGACACGACGGCGGCGGGACGGCGCCTCCACCCGCCCGCGAACAACGTGCAGACACCCGCCACCGCACTGAAGAGAACGAAACCCAGGGCACGACGGGGAAGGTTGCGCTTGTCGCCGCCGGGGAACGGGTGCACCCGGATGACCGAGCCCCACTCGGTGCGCTCGCGCCGCACGATGCGGCCGCCCCAGCCCGGCTCGATGGCATGGTTGCGGTACCACGGGAACGCGGTGACCACGTGCACCCGGCGCCCCGTCGCGGCCATGCGGTCGACGATCGTGGTGAAGATCTCACCGGTGGGTGCGGTGTCAGGCGCGAAGTGCGGGCACAGCACCACGACCGGCCGTGCGCTCATGATGCACCCCGGCTTCCCGCAACCGCCTCGTACTGCCCGAGCAGGTCGGATGCCGAGAATGCGCTGGTGAACACGGCCGCCCTCGCACGCCCGTCCTCCGCGAGCGTCGAGCGCGACAACCTCGCGTGCGCGAGCGCCCCCGTCCATCCCGGGAGGTGCAATGGCCGCACGATGCCGCAGCCCCCGAGGACGCCCGGGATGCTCGCACGGTCGCTCGCGATGACAGGCACGCCCACCCGCATCGCCTCGATCAAGGGTGCGCCGAAACCCTCGTACTCGCTGGGGAATACCATCGCGTCGGCGGCAGCAAGAAGTCCGTTGCGGTCCACGGCACTCACGCGTCCCGGCATCACCACCCGGCCGGCGAGCCCGAGATTCTCGATGCGCGCGCGCACCTCGCTCTCGGCATGACCCTGCGAACCTGCGAACACCGCCATGAGCGCAGGATCGGCCCACTCCGAGCCGGGCGTCGCCATCAGTTCGAGAAGGAACGAATGGTTCTTGTGTGGATGGGTGATCGCGGGGTACACGACGAACGGACGGTCTCCGAGACCGAACCGTTCCCGCACGGCACCCTCAGGCGCAGGGTCGGCGAACGCCGCCTCGAGTCCGTGACGCACCACCCCGATCCTGTCGGGGTCGGTGCCGAATGCCGACGTGAGTGAGGATGCGACGAACTGCGAGGGCACCGCGATTCGCGTTGCGCGCTCCAGCGACCGCGGCACCATCCAGCGCAGGTAACGCAGCTTCACGGGTCTCACGTAGTGCGGGTAGTCCACCCACTGGACATCGTGCACGGTGAGCAACATGCGGCCGTTGCCGACCCGGGGGACGGTCCCACCGCCGTGGTGCACGAGGTCGAAACCACGGGTGCGGGCGGCGAGCCACGTGTGCTCGAGCGCAACTCTCTCGGCACGGCGCGTGCACGCACTCGGCGCCTCGTGCACGGCGAAGTGCCCTGCGACCGCCGGCAGGCGACCGGCGAAACCGCGCGGCGCGAACACCTCCACATCCACGGGGTGGCCGTTCTCCTTGATGCCGTCCAGCTGGCGAACGAGGTACTCCTCGCTGCCCCCCACACCGGGTGTGCACCACAGGAGGTTCATCGCCACCCGGAGCCTCACGCGTGCACCGCCCCCGAATAGGCCTCGACGACAAGCTGCGCGGTGCGCTGCCATGTGGCCTCCGCCGCGCGCGCCCGGCCCGCCGCCACCAGCTCGTCGCGACGCGATGCGGCCTCGTCGATGGCCTACCCGCAACAACCCCCCACGAGTGGGTGGAAAAGCCCCCCCGCGCCCACCCCCGCCACCGCGGGGGGG
>JBJTFB010000241.1:0-10661 GCA_046093205.1 Acidimicrobiales bacterium | reverse complement strand
GCACGTCGACACGCCGATGCCTCGCTGCTTGAGCTCGTAGAGCGCTTGGTACGTGAGGGTGCCGGAGCGACCGCATCCTTCGTGGCCGTGCCCCCGAAGGCGGCCCCCGCGGCCATCCTCGAGGCCGCCGCGGCGGGCATCGAATTCATCGTCTGCATCACCGAGGGCATCCCCGCCCAGGACGAGGCGCGCACCTACAACACGCTCGTGCGCGACTTCCCCGGTACGCGACTGCTCGGCCCGAACTGCCCGGGAATCATCAGCCCCGGCAAGTGCAACATCGGCATCACAGCCGGCGAGATCGCCCAGCCGCCGTCGGCACAGGGCCCGAACGTGGGCATCGTGTCGCGCTCCGGCACCCTCACGTACCAAGCGCTCTACGAGCTCAAGCAGCGAGGCATCGGCGTGTCGACGTGCGTCGGCATCGGCGGCGACCCCGTGCCGGGCACATCGTTCATCGACTGCCTGCGCCGGTTCCAGGACGACCCCGAGACGCACGCCATCATCATGATCGGCGAGATCGGTGGCTCCGCCGAGGAGGAGGCGGCAGAGTTCATCAAGGCATCCGTGACCAAGCCGATGTCGGCCTACATCGCCGGTGTCACCGCACCGGCGGGCAAGAAGATGGGCCATGCAGGCGCCATCGTGTCCGGCGGCAAGGGAACAGCACAGGGGAAGATGACGGCGCTGCGCGATGCAGGTGTGAAGGTGGGCCAGAACCCCACCGAGGCCGGTGCGCTCATGGCCGAGATCGTCGCCGGGCTGCGCTGAATGCCCCGCGCCCTCCTCTCCGTCCATGACAAGACGGGGATAGCGGATCTCGCCGCGGCTCTCCACGGCATCGGTTGGGAGATCCTCTCCAGCGGCGGAACCGCGCGCGCCGTGGCGGAGTCGGGCACTCCCGTCACCGACGTGGCCGACTTCACCGGCGTGCCGGCGATCCTCGACCACCGTGTCGTCACCCTGCACCCGAAGGTGCACGGTGGGATTCTCGCCGACCGCTCGAAGCAGTCCCATCTCGACGACATGGCGACCCACGGCATCGGGCCGATCGACCTCGTGGTGGTGAACCTGTATCCGTTCGCGGGCAATCCCGGAATCGAACTGATCGACGTGGGGGGGCCGGCGATGGTGCGTGCCGCCGCGAAGAACCATGCCCACGTGGGGGTGGTGGTGGACACCGCCGACTACGGCGCCGTGGTGGAGATGATCCGCGAGGGATCCTTCGACGAACGGGCGCGCAGAATGCTCGCCCAGAAGGCGTTCCGCATCACGAGCGCATACGACGCATCGATTGCCGCCTGGCTCGCCGACGACGCCCCGCTCCGCGGGGATGCGGCGCTGCCGCCGATCCTGACGATCGTGGCGGAGCGTGCCGAGACGCTGCGGTACGGCGAGAACCCGCACCAGCGCGGGGCGCTCTACCGGCTGCCCGGCGCGGAGTCATGGTGGGATTCCGCGACCCAGTTGAACGGCAAGGAGATGTCGTACCTCAACGTTCTCGACACCGAGGCGGCATGGCAGCTGGTCAGCCGGTTCGACCGGCCGGCTGCCGTGATCGTGAAGCACGCCAACCCCTGCGGTGTGGCCATGGCACCGACGGTGCACGAGGCGTACGCGCGGGCCAACGCCGCCGACCCCGTCAGCGCGTTCGGCGGGATCATCGCGGTGAACGGTGAGGTCGATGAGGCCACCGCCCGCGCGATCGTTGACGTGTTCACGGAGGTCGTGGTGGCCCCCTCGTTCTCCGCGGGCGCACTCGACGTCCTGTGCGAGAAGCAGAATCTCCGGCTGATCGAGGCGGTCGCCCCGTTCCACAGCATGGGGATCAACGTGCGCAGCGTGGACGGCGGGCTGCTGGTGCAGACGAACGACGAGGTCGACGAACCCCTGGACGACTTCACCGTGGCCACCGATCGCGTGCCCACCGCCGAGGAGTGGACGAGTCTTCTGCTTGCGTGGCAGACAGTTGCCGCCACGTGGAGCAACGCGGTCGTGCTGGCGAACGGTGACGTGGTCGTCGGTGTGGGCGGGGGACAGCCGAACAGGGTGGATGCCGCGCGAATCGCGGTCGGCAGGGCCGGGGACCGGGCGAGGGGGAGTGTCGCCGCGAGTGACGCCTTCTTCCCGTTCCGTGACACTCTCGACGAGCTCGCCCGCGCGGGTGTCACCGCAGTCATCCAGCCCGGAGGGAGTGTGCGGGACGAGGAGTCCGTGCAGGCGGCGAACGAGCACGGAATCGCCATGGTGCTCACGGGCACCCGTCATTTCCGCCATTAGTGCTCCGGTGCCGGGGCCGGGACAACCGTAGAATCGTGGTCCATGGCGCGCATCGGTGATCTTCTCGCCGCCGGCCGCACGTTCTCCTTCGAGTTCTCGCCCCCGCGGTCGGCGCAGGCATCGATGTCGCTCGGTCGCACCATCGCTGAACTGGCCCCGCTCGCGCCGTCGTTCGTCTCGGTCACCTACGGGGCGGGGGGCAGCACCCGGGAGCACACCCGGGACACCGTGCTCTGGGTGCGCAAGGAGACTGACATCCCGCCCATGGCGCACCTCACGTGCGTCGGCCACACCCGCGACGAGATCGGGTCAATCATCGACACCTATGCCGCCGCGGGAGTGGAGAACGTGCTCGCCCTCGCCGGTGACCCGCCGGCCGACCCCGCCGAGGCGCGGCCCAGCGACTACCGGTTCGCCACCGACCTCATCGAGCATGTGAAGTCCATCTCCTCCATGAGCGTCGGTGTGGCCGCGCACCCCGAGGTTCACCCGCGCTCGGAGTCCCGCAATTCCGACCGCCGGCACCTTGCCGCGAAGATGCGCATGGCCGACTTCGCGGTGACACAGTTCTTCTTCGAGGCCGAGCACTGGGTGCGCATGGTGTCCGAGCTTGCCGAACTCGGAGTAAACAAGCCCGTTATCCCGGGAATAATGCCCGTCACGAACATCTCCCAGGTCGAGCGCATGGCGCAACTGTCGGGAGCCGCGTTCCCCGCGTGGCTGCGCGAACGCCTCGAGGCGGTCGACAGTCCCGAGGACGTGCGCAGGGTCGGTGTTCAGGCAGCCACCGAGCTGTGCGCCGAGCTGCTCGCTGCCGGTGCACCCGGGCTCCACTTCTACACACTCAACAAGTCCACTGCCACACGGGAGATCTACGGTCAGCTCGGCCTGCCCGTGGCCTGAGGCCCACACGCCATGACCGACACCGACCGTCGCGACGGCACCCCCGCGTGGGGCTCGCGCCGCGGGCCAACGGTGCCCTACATCCCCGGTCTCGACGGACTGCGGGCCATCGCGGTGATTGCGGTGATCGTGTATCACGCCGACCCTCGGTGGCTGCACGGCGGGTTCCTCGGGGTCGAGGTGTTCTTCGTGATCTCGGGCTACCTCATCACGCTGTTGCTCGTTGCCGAACGTGAGCGGACAGGGTCGGTGTCGCTCGGCGGGTTCTGGTTGAGGCGTGCGAGGCGTCTTCTGCCGGCACTGTTCCTGATGCTCGTGCTGCTCGTGTCGTGGTGTGCCGTGTTCGAGCGGGACCGCCTCGGGATGCTGCGCGGGGACGTGGTGGCGGGGGTGCTGTACGGTGCGAACTGGTTCCAGGCATGGACCGGCTCCAGCTACACGAGCACGTTCGCGTTCGCACCACTTCGCCACCTGTGGTCACTGGCGGTGGAGGAGCAGTTCTACCTCGTGTGGCCGGTGGTGATGGCGCTGCTGCTTCGCCGCATGCGGCGCAGCACACTCCCCGTTCTCGCACTCTGGTTCACGGCGTGCGCCGGCGCGGTGGCGCTGGCGACCGCCTTCCTGTACCGTCCGGGCCCGATCGGCACGGTCGCCGAGACACCCGACCAGTACATCGGTCTGTTCGGCCGGCAGGTGTTGCGCACCGACTTCCTGTATCTCGGCACGTTCAGCCGCTCGAGCGGTCTCCTGCTCGGTGCAGCCCTCGCGATGGTGTGGCGGCCGTGGTCGCTGGTGCGCAGGGGTATGCATCGCTCCACGGGTGTGTACGACACGCTCGGCGTCGTCGGCCTCGTTGCGCTCGCGTGGATGGCGTTCACCTTCCGCACTGTGGTGCGCGGGGACACCGAGCATGCCTACGACCTCCTGTACAGGGGCGGCTTCCTCATGGTCGGCGTGGCGTCGGTGCTGGTGATCATGGCGGTGACGAAGCCGCGGTCGTGGCTCGGCCGGTACGTGATCGGCAACCCATTGTTCGTGTGGGTCGGCACGCGCAGTTACGGCCTGTACCTGTACCACTGGGTCGTGTTCCAGCTGTGGCGCAGGAGTGCCGGAACACCACTCGAGCCGCGTGAGTTCGTCGGCCTCATGTGCATCACGTTCGTGGTCACGGAACTCTCCTGGCGGCTCGTGGAGATACCGGTGCGTTCCGGGGCCGTGACGGGCCTGTGGCGGCGGCTCCGCGACCCGGGGAACCTCGCCGACCGTGAGGCACGCCGGAAGTGGGCCGTGGCGGCCGTCGTGGCCTCGGTTCTGCCCGTGTTCGCCACCGTCAGCATGGTGACCGCACGCGTGGTGCCCGACGACATCACGGCAAACCTCGAGGACAACGAGGAGGCCGTGGTGACCATTCCCACCATCGCCCCGCCGCCGACGCTCGCTCCGGGGCAGACCACGCCGCCGATGCCCACCACGACGCCGCCCCGCATCATCGACGTGCTCGCGGTGGGCGACTCGGTGATGCTCGGCTCGGCGAAGAAACTGGCGAAGAAAGGTCTCACCGTCGATGCAGCAAAGAACCGGCAACCGATCGATGCGCTGCCGATCCTGAACTACTACCGCTCCACGAAGGAACTGGGCGAGACCGTCGTTCTGCACCTCGGCACCAATGGCACCACCAAGGAGGCGGTGTTCGACAGGTTGATGAAACCCCTCGCCGATGTGGACAAGGTGATCGTGCTGACCGTCCGGGTGCCGACCCGCGAGTACGAGACCATCAACAACCGGATCATCTACTCGTTGCCCACCCGCTTCCCGAACGTGCGGGTGCTCGACTGGTTCACCATCTCGAAGAGCCACCCCGAATGGTTCGCGAGCGACAAGGTGCACCCGAACGCCGACGGCCAGGACCGCTACGTCGAGGCCATCGTGTCGGCTGTCACGGCGCCGTAGCCGCCACGGGTCCGGCGTCATTTGGGTGCGGGCGCACCACCGTGCGTACGCTTGTCAACATGACGACCCCCGTACGAGTTGCCGTGACCGGTGCCGCCGGCCAGATCGGCTACAGCCTCCTGTTCCGTATCGCTTCCGGGGCGGTGTTCGGCCCCGACCAGCCGGTCATCCTCCAGATGCTCGAGATCACACCGGCCCTCGGAGCGCTCGAGGGCGTCACGATGGAGCTCGATGACTGTGCGTTCCCGCTGCTTGCCGGCACGGTGCGCACCGATGACGCCGAGAAGGCCTTCGGCGACGCCGATGCGGCGTTCCTCGTGGGTGCCATGCCCCGCAAGGACGGCATGGAGCGCGGGGACCTGCTCAGCGCGAACGGGGGCATCTTCAAGCCGCAGGGCCGCGCACTCGCCGCCGCGGCGAGGAAGGACGTGAAGGTCCTCGTGGTGGGCAACCCCGCGAACACCAACGCGCTCATCGCCATGAACAACGCACAGGGGCTCGACCCGCGCCGGTTCACGGCCATGACCCGGCTCGACCACAACCGTGCGGTGTCGCAGTTGGCCGCGCGCACCGGCAGGCCGGTGTCGTCGATCAAGAAGATGACCATCTGGGGCAACCACTCGAGCACCCAGTACCCCGACCTCTTCCATTGCGAGGTCGACGGCAAGAACGCCGCCGCGCTCGTGAACGACCAGAACTGGCTGGAGAACGACTTCATCCCCACCGTCGCCAAGCGCGGTGCGGCGATCATCAAGGCGCGCGGTCTGTCCTCGGCGGCATCGGCCGCGAACGCAGCCATCGACCACATGCGCTCGTGGGCTCTCGGCACGGAGAAGGGCGACTGGGTGTCGATGGCCGTCCCGAGCGACGGCAGTTACGGGGTGCCCGAGGGCCTCATCTCGTCGTTCCCGTGCACCTGCACGAACGGCGAGTGGTCGATCGTCCAGGGCCTCGACATCGACGCTTTCAGCCGTTCGCGCATCGATGTCTCGGTGACCGAGCTCGCCGAGGAGCGCGACGAGGTGCGCAAGCTCGGCTTGATCTGACCGACCGACGGGGTCAGGAGTTCAGATCGACCCAGTCCCCGGCGATTCCCCGGCGAATGTTCATGTCCAGTTCGCCGAGCCCGGCTGTCGTGATCGAGCCGTCGAGGATCATCCCGGCTGCCACAAGGATCTCGGCCTGCGCAAGCTGAAGGGGGCCACCGATCACCGCAGCATCGCGGAAGTTGACCGGAGTCCCGTGGTCCACCAGCATGAGGGGCTTCGATCCGACTGCGAACTCCGTCACCAGATGATTCGATCCGGTCAGGTCGTGCACTGGTTGAGACCCCACCAGGCTTGCGGCAATCTCGAACTCGACGTTCCGGCTGGAGCCGCTCACGAGGATGCAGCCGGCTTTCATCAAGTCGAGGTCCCGCATCGTCACCGAGGTCCGACCCGTGACGCCCACGACGAGGTCGGCCTGCCCGTAGGCCAGTTCCTTCGGGGGTGTGCGGAATCCCATCGAGAATGCGAGTGCGCGACGGACCGGGTCTGTCTCGAGAACATCCACACGGTTTCCACGGGACCACAGATCCTGTGCCACCGAACGTCCAATCTTGCCGTACCCCACAACCACCGTCTGCAGGCCCCGCAGGGGGCGTTCCATGGCCCGCATGACGTTGTCGATGGCCGAGACAATCGACGTCCCGACCAGCACGTCCTCACACTCCTTCAACGGGCTGCGCGCAACCGAGATGACGGGCACTTCCAGGTCGTCGCGCTCGGCGTATCGCCGGTGACCGGCCTCTGTGTCCTCGACGACCCCCAGGAACGACGGCCCGTACTTCCTGGTGAAGTCATTGCAGTGCTCGGCAAGGTAACCACCGATATCCAGGAACACGAAGCGGTCGACAGCGGATGACAGGCGGTCGGCACACTCGAAGAGAACCTCACGTGATGGGGGCCAGGCATCCTGGTGAGGTGCAGTCATGACCGAAGGATTCAGCAAGGCGCGCATTCCCTCGATTTCGCTGTAGGGAATCGGGAGGAGGAAGACCGAGCAACCTGACTGATCGATGCTGTTGAGCATTGTCGGCCGGTCGCGCAACAGGTGGGTGATGACGAAGGCTCCCTGCGACACATCACCCTTCGGGGTGAGCGTGCGGGCAGCTCGCGCCACGAGTTCAGGTCCGGGCATGGAGAGAGGCATAACGGCCGATGGTACATTTTTGTGTGTGCGCAGAATAAAGGCTCCGTTCATTGTCGGGGTGGTCGGCCTGGCTGGTTCGGGAAAATCAACCGCAACTTCTGTGTACGCCTCGTGGGGTTTCGAGGTCGTGTACTTCGGTCAGGTTGTTCTTGACGAGGTCAAGAGGCGAGGACTCGAGCTGAACCACGAAAACGAGAGAACGGTCAGGGAGTCCCTCAGGGCGGATTTCGGGATGGCTGTGATAGCGGAGCGGTCGGTTCCGGCCATCACGACCCATCTGTCAGAGGGCAAGTCCGTCGTGATCGACGGTATCTACTCGATGGTCGAGGTGGAGACCCTGAGGCTCCGATTCGGTGAGACTCTCTCGCTTCTTGCGGTTCATTGTCCGACGCGCGAGAGGCTGGTCCGTGCCCGCGGACGTGCCCAGCGTCCATTGTCGGAGGACGACCTCGTCAAGCGCGATGCCCATGAACTCGACTATCTCGACAAGGCCCGACCGATCGTTCTGGCCGATGAGCACGTCTTGAATGACGGGACAGTCCGTACCTTGAGGCGACGGCTGCGGACGGCCACCGGCTGGATGCAGACGTGAACACCAGCTGGAAGTCCGGTTCCCGTGATGCGGTCGGTGGGACAATGTGGGACCGCCTCGTGGCTGTCCTTCCCGTGACAGTCAAGGTCTTGGCCTACGTTCTCGGTTTCACCACGGCACTGCAGACGTTCGGTGCGATCTCGATCAAGCAGATCGACTTCGTGCACATCCTCGCCGCCGGCCTGCTTCTGGCACTTGCAGTGGTTTTCGATGTCATGCTCCGGACCTACGAGTTCGGTGTGCCAGGGGAGTTTGACCAACGTGATGAACTCGTGTCGACGTGGCCCGCAGCGGCAGCGTTGGTGGTGGTCATCACCGGATTCGTCCGCAAGGACGGCTGGATTCTCTACCTGGGGTCAGCCGCGTATCTCGCGGTCAGCCTGGTCTTCATCCTCCTCCTGACGCGCTACCCAAGATTCGTGCGCCACCACGGACTCGTTGCCACCAGCATCCTCATCGACAAACAGGCCTCGTTCGAGACCGGCGAATTCCATCTTGTGCTGAACGAGAAGCTGAACATGTGGCTGTGTCCCGGAGGGCACATTGATGATCATCGACCGCCACTCGTGCAGTTGAGTGACAAGATCAGGGAAGAGTCCGGTTACGAGGTTGATTTCCCGTTCTGGCTCGAGACTGACGTCGAGAACCTGAACAACCGCAGTGACTTTCCGAAGGTCATATGGGCGACGCCGCCGACATTCGTGCTCATTGAGGACCTGAGTCCGACCGGTTGTACCCGAGGTCACATCAAGCACTTCGATCTCATCTACACCGTCTTCATCCGCTCTGTCACCGTGGGGATGGGGGGAGCAATGCGCTACCAGGGCGGCGACACGTTGCGCATTCCCGTCTCGCAGTGTCTCGGCGGACGCGAGAACGTGGAAGCGGCCTTCGGTGCGGCAAGAGGCAAGGCAAAGCAGACTGACCGAGGGACGCTGCCCCCGGACATGGCTGAACGTCTCGCCCGGGTCGCGGAGATAGTGAACGCGACCAAGGACAACCTGTACGGAACATCATCCCGGTGAGGTGATTCCCGCGGGACCCGGGCGGGGCTCGTGACGGCTGACGATTACTCGTAGACCGTCGTCGCGCGCACGGCGTCGAACACGGCGTTCAGTGCCGAGAACACGGGGTCGGCACCGATCAGCCTGCGGGCATCGCCGCTGATCGTCACGAGACCCTTCACGAACACCTCCTGGGCGGGAACGACGCGAGTGGCCACGTCGACGGCGGTCCGCCACGACTGCTCCAGTCTCACGTGTTCCGGCACGGCCGCACCGGGTCCGAACACGGCCGCGCCGTCGGCGAGGCTGAGGTGGTAGGTCACCATTCCCTCGGGGCCGTCCGTGACGACCTGCGTGATGCCGAGTGTCACCGACCCGGCGACAGCCTGCAGTTCGGCGTTCCCCGCGACGGCGGTCGACATCGCATCCATCCAGTCGAGGCTGAGGTAACGCACGCCCACAGTGTGCGCGGACCCACGGCCCATCACCAACCCCGGCCGTTCGGTGGCCGTGGGTGGTCCTGTCCGGGATGCGAAAAGCCCCCGGGCCCCTGGGGCCCGGGGGCTTTCCTTCGGAAAGCGGAACTGCTGCGGTCAGCCGATGGTGGCGCTCTGGCGCGACGACCTCACGACCGAACCCGCCAGGATCACGGTGGCCACTGCTGCGATGGCGAGGCGGAGACCGTCGTTGTCCTGGTTCGAGATGATGGCGGGAAGCACGAGCAGTGACACCAGGTTCATCACCTTGATCAGCGGGTTCAGGGCCGGACCGGCGGTGTCCTTGAACGGGTCACCGACGGTGTCGGCGATGACGGCGGCCTTGTAGGGCTCGGAGCCCTTGCCGCCGTGGTTGCCGTCCTCGATGTACTTCTTCGCGTTGTCCCACGAGCCGCCGGCGTTGCTGAGGTAGTTCGCCATCAGCTGGCCGGTGAGGATCACCGCGGCGAGGAAGCCGCCGAGCGCCTGCCAGCCGATGCCGAAGCCCACGATGACGGGCGTCAGCACCGCGAGGAGCGCCGGGGTGGCAAGTTCGCGCAGCGACGCGGCCGTGCAGATGTCGATGACCGGGCCGTAGTCGGGCTTCTTCGTGCCCGCCATGATGCCTCCGTCCTTGAACTGGCTGCGCACCTCCTGCACCACCACGCCGGCCGTGCGGCCGACGGCGCGGATGGAGAGCGCGGAGAACAGGAACGGCACGGCGCCGCCGATGAGGAGACCGATGAAGATTTTCGGGTCGGCCACGTTGATGGCGAGCTCAGGCGCGGTGAACACGCCGTCAGCCAGGTTCTTGATCTCGACACCGAGCTCGGCGCCCGCGATCTCGATGAACGAGGCGAAGAGCGCGACTGCCGCGATGACGGCCGAGCCGATCGCGAAGCCCTTGGTCACGGCCTTGGTGGTGTTGCCCACCGCGTCAAGGCTGACCATGATCTTCTGCGGCTCGCCGTGGAACTCGCCGGACATCTCGGCGATGCCCGCTGCGTTGTCGGAGACTGGCCCGAAGGTGTCCTCGGACACGATGACGCCGGTGGTGGCGAGCATGCCCATGCCGCAGAGGGCCACGAGGTAGAGCGAGAAGGTCAGGTTGCCGCCGCCGAGGCCGAGGGCCACGCCGATGGCGACCGCGATCGCGACGACCGCGTAGACCGAGCTCTCGAGACCGTACGCGGTGCCCGAGAGGATCGCCGTCGCCGGGCCGGTCTCGGCCGACTCCGCGATCTCCTTCACGGGCTTGTGGTG
>JBJTFB010000240.1:0-3584 GCA_046093205.1 Acidimicrobiales bacterium | reverse complement strand
CGTGTAGGTGATGGTCACCGTGCCGGCACCGGGCACCTTGAAGTCGGTGGCCTTGTACTGGTCGCCGTGGGCATGACGGCCGATGACGATGGGCTTCGTCCAGCCGGGCACGAGCCGCGGGATGTTGGAGCAGATGATGGGCTCACGGAACACGACACCGCCGAGGATGTTGCGGATCGTGCCGTTCGGGGACTTCCACATCTTCTTCAGGCCGAACTCCTCGACACGGGCCTCGTCGGGGGTAATGGTGGCGCACTTCACGCCGACGCCGTGCTTGAGGATTGCGTTCGCGGAGTCGACGGTGACCTGGTCGTCGGTGGCGTCGCGGTGCTCGATGCCGAGGTCGTAGTACTCGAGGTTCACGTCGAGGTACGGCAGGATGAGGCGGTCCTTGATGAACTTCCAGATGATGCGGGTCATCTCGTCGCCGTCGAGCTCCACGACCGGATTGTCAACCTTGATCTTCGCCACGGGGATCCCTTTCGCCGGGTGCTGCGCGTCCGCCACGGGGTGCGTTCGGCAACTTGTATCAGACTTGTACACAATAGCGCAGGCCCGTGGGCCGACTCCTACGATTGCGCCGATGGACTTCGCCTGGACCCCCGAACAAGAGGCGCTCCGCGAGCAGGCCCGCAAGGTCGCGGCCGAGGCGGTGGCCCGCTACGGCCGGCACAACGACTGCTGGATGAACGGCTACTCGAAGGAGTTCTCCCGCGAGCTCGCGGCCCTCGGCTGGATCGGCATGACATGGCCCAAGGAGTTCGGCGGCGGCGGTCGTCCACCGATCGACCGGCTCATCGTGGGCGAGGAGATGATCAAGGCCGGCGCCCCGATCGCTGCCAGTTGGTTCGGTGACCGCCAGATGGGCCCGGCTCTCATCCAGTACGGCACGAAGGAGCAGCAGGAACGCTTCCTGCCGCAGATCCTCTCCGGCGAGACCACCTGGTGCATCGGAATGTCGGAGCCGAACTCGGGAAGCGACCTCGCGTCGCTGAAGACGAGCGCACGCGACGACGGCGACGAATGGGTGATCAACGGCCAGAAGATCTGGACCAGCTTCGGTGCCGATGCCGACTACTGCTACCTCATCTGCCGCACCTCGAACGACGGACCACCGCACGCGGGCATCAGCGAGATCATCGTGCCGATGGACACCCCGGGCATCGAGGTGCGCCGCATCACCGACATGACGACGAACCGTCACTTCTGCGAGGTGTTCTACACCGACGTGCGCGTGCCGAAGGAGAACCTCGTCGGCCGTGAGGGCGGTGCGTTCGGCCAGACCATGCGCCAGCTCGAGCACGAGCGCGGCGGCATCGACCGTCTGGTGTCGAACTACTCCTACTACGAGCACGCGAAGGCGCGCGCCGACATGAGCGACCCCTCGGTGCGCCAGGAGGTCGCCGCCATCGAGGCCGGCTACATCATCGCGCGCATCCACGTGGTGCGCGAGGTCCGGCGCCAGGCTCCCGCCGGGTTTACCGCGGCCACGAAGTGCTTCTGCACCGAGCACGAACAGCGCGTCGCCGACTTCGCCTCGCGTGTGCTCGGCATGGAGACCACCCTGTGGACCGACTGGACCAAGGACTGGCTCTACTTCCCCGGCTACACGATCATGGGCGGCACCTCGAACGTGATGCGCAACATCCTCGGCGAGCGCGTGCTCGGGCTCGCGAAGGGCTGACCGTGGCCGACCTTCTCGCCCTGTCGACGAAGGTGATCGACTCCGGCGTCGCAGACGGCCCGGTGAACCGCACCAACGGGGAGCTCTCCGAGGTTGCCGACGGCCTCGCCATGGTGGAGTCCTTCAGCCACACCGTGGCCTGGGACTCCGGCGAGGGGCTCGTGTGCTTCGACGCGAGCCACTACAACTCCGGTGCGGCGATCGTCTCCGAGCTGGCGAGGTGGCGTCCGGGGCGCATCAACACGCTGGTGTACACGCACGGCCACATCGACCACGTGGGCGGCAGCGGCGCGTTCGCCGCGCACAACCGCGACAACGGCCACACAGCCCTGCGCGTCGTGGGCCACGAGAACGTCCAGTGCCGCTTCGACCGCTACCGCGCCACCGACGCCTGGAACCAGTTGATCAACGCGCGGCAGTTCGGCGGCGTGCGCGATGACCTCGGCATGGTGAACGACCTCCGCCCTGCCGGTGGCGGCCGCAGGCTGGGGTTCTTCCTGCCGCCCGACACAGCCGACGTCACCGACGTGGTGGGCGACTTCCCGATCGACACGATCGGCGGCACCACGCTCGAGTACCACCACGGCAAGGGCGAGACCGACGACCTCCTGTGGACATGGTTCCCCGAGAAGAAGTGGGTCGCCACCGGCGACTTCGTGATCTGGAACTTCCCGAACCCCGGCAACCCGCAGAAGGTGCAGCGCTGGCCGATCGAGTGGGCCGCCACGCTGCGCCGCATCATCGAGAAGCGACCCGAGTTGCTGCTGCCGGCGCACGGCCTGCCGATCACCGGCAGCGACCGCATCGCGCGGGTGCTCGACGAGATCGCCACCGCACTCGAGAACCTCGTGCGCGACGTGCTGGAGATGATGAATGCCGGCGCAACCCTGGATGAGATCGTGCACACCGTGCGCGTTCCCGCCGACACGCTCGCACGGCCATACCTGCGCCCGCTGTACGACGAACCCGAGTTCGTGGTGCGCGGCGTGTGGCGCCAGTTCGGCGGCTGGTGGGACGGTGCGGCATCGCGCCTGAAGCCCGCCCCCGACGCGGCCGTGGGCGCCGAGATCGCCTCGCTCGCCGGCGGCGCCGACGTGCTCGTGCGCCGTGCCCTCGAGATCGCCTCGGCTGGCGACCTGCGGCTCGCCTGTCACCTTGCCGACCTCGCCGGGTGGGCCGAGCCCACAAACCCCGAGATCCACGAGGTACGCGCCGCCGTCTACGAGCTGCGACGGAAGTCCGAGAGCTCGCTCATGGCCAAGGGCATCTTCAAGGGTGCGGCCCGTGAGTCCGAGGCCGTGGTGACGCGCGCACAGGAGTCCTGAACGGCCGGAGCCATCAGGACAGAACGATCAGTGTCAGTGCCGCACCCGCGAGTGCGATGCCCAGAAGTTGTGACCTGTGCACCCGTTCCCGGTCGATGCCGATGGCAAGCACCATCGTGGCCGCCGGGTACAGGGTGACGATCACAGACACCACCGACAGAAGACCCTCCCGCACCGCGAGCACGTAGAACCAGTTCGCCAGGCTGTCGAGGATTCCCGAGCCGAGCACGAACACACGGCGCTCGCGTACACCCGTGAACGACGGTCGCGTGGCGGCGATCAGGATCATCATGAACGGGGTCGACACGAACC
Source organism: Acidimicrobiales bacterium (assembly GCA_046093205.1). GTDB lineage: Bacteria > Actinomycetota > Acidimicrobiia > Acidimicrobiales > Ilumatobacteraceae > UBA2093. The sequence continues at coordinate 263 of JBJTFB010000240.1, read as the reverse complement.
GCATGATGAGCACGGGCCACACGCCGGTGCCATCGCCCGTCTGGTGCAGGAACACGAGGATCAGACCGAACGCCGCACCGCCGGCGGCACCGAGCAGCACCACGCGCGACGGTGCGCGATGATGTCCCGGGCCCAGCACGTCGCTGATGAGGGCAATCGCGATGAGTGCCAGCACAACACCCACCACAGCGCCGGCGGCAGGACGTTCCCCGATCGCGAAGCCGACGACCAACGGAATCGATGCGTTCATCACCGCTGTCACC
>JBJTFB010000239.1:0-2618 GCA_046093205.1 Acidimicrobiales bacterium | reverse complement strand
ATGCCGCCCTCGCCGTTGTTGTCGGCCTTCATCACGAACATGAGGTACTTCACCGAGAAGTCCCACACGATGCTCGTCGACCAGACGAACATCTACGGCATCTGCTCGCTCGCGTTCTGGGCGCTCATCATCATCATCTCGGTGAAATACCTGATGTTCGTGATGAAGGCCGACAACAACGGCGAGGGCGGCATTCTTGCCCTCACCGCCAAGGTGATCGGCCCGAAGAGCAACCGGTCGGCCCGGGCGGGCCTGCTCGTGTCGCTCGGCGTGTTCGGCACCGCTCTTCTCTACGGCGACGGTGTGATCACCCCGGCGATCTCGGTTCTCTCCGCAGTGGAGGGCCTCGAGAACGTGTCCACGGCCTTCGAGGCATGGGTGCTGCCGATTGCGGTCGTCATCATCGCGGGCCTGTTCCTGGTGCAGCGCCGCGGGACGGGTGCAGTGGGGCGCGTGTTCGGCCCCGTGATGATGGTGTGGTTCGCGACCATCGCGATCCTCGGTGTGCGCCACATCCTCGAGCACCCCGGGATCATCTCGTCGGTCAACCCGGTGAACGCCTTCCGCTACTTCACGCACGAGCCGAAAAAAGCGTTCCTGTCGCTCGGCTCCATCTTCCTCGTGGTGACCGGCGGTGAGGCGCTGTATGCCGACATGGGCCACTTCGGTCGCCGGCCGATCGCGCTCGGCTGGTACGGCATGGTGCTCCCGTCGCTCGTCCTGAACTACTGGGGCCAGGGCGCGTTCCTTCTCGACAACCCCGAGAAGGTCGAGAGCGTCTTCTACAACATGGTGCCCGAGGCCCTCCTGCTGCCCGTCGTCATCCTCGCCACCTGCGCCACGATCATCGCCTCACAGGCGCTCATCTCGGGTGTTTTCTCGCTCACGGCCCAGGCGGTGCAGATGGACTATCTCCCCCGCATCGCCGTGCGCCACACGTCATCGGAGCATTCCGGCCAGATCTACGTGCCGCTCGTGAACTGGGTGCTGATGATCGCATGCATCGGACTGGTGCTCGGTTTCCGCACCTCCAGCAACCTCGCCGCCGCGTACGGCATCGCCGTCACCATGACGATGGCCATTACCACGTTGATCTTCTACAGGGTGCTGGTGGACGGCTGGAACTGGAGGCCGGCGCGTGCGCTCTCGCTGTGCATCCCGCTTCTGGTCATCGAGGCAGGCTTCCTCGGCGCCAACATCGTGAAGATCCCGCACGGCGGGTGGGTCGCCCTCGCGGTCGGTGTGATCCTCATGATCCAGATGCAGACCTGGCGACGCGGCCGCGCACTCGTCGCGGAGCGCATCCACCGCGGCGAGCGCAACCTCGAGGAGTTCCTCGATGAGACCGAGGAACTGACCCGCGTTCCCGGCACCGCGGTGTTCATGTTCAAGGACCTCGGCAAGGCCCCGCCGGCCCTCGTGAACAACCTTCAGCACAACAAGGTTCTCCACCGAACCACCCTCATCGTCGATGTCGAGGTGGACAGCAGACCCAGGGTGCCCGCGGAGGAGCGCGTCGTCATCGAGAAGGTCGCACCCGGCGTGTTCGAGATCAAGATGTTCTTCGGCTTCATGGAGGACCCGAACGTGCCCGCCGCCCTCGCCCTCGTCGACCACCGTGACATCACCTTCGACCCCGACGACATCACGTACTTCATCGGCCGGGAGTCGATCGTGGCGGGCAAGGTGCCCGGCATGCACCCGCTCGCGGAACAGCTCTACGTGCTTCTCAACCGCGGTGCGGACTCCGCCGCCCGGTTCTTCAGCCTCCCGCCCGACCGCGTGTTCGAGGTGGGGAGCCGCGTCGAGATCTGATCAGTCGAGCACCCAGCTCGACATCGACAGGGTTCCCATCGCGCAGCCCTCCGTGAGCGTGCGCACCGTGCCGCCGGCCGATGCCAGCCCGGCGAAGTACAGCGCAGGCACGAAGTGGTCCGGCGTGGGCGCCGATAGTGCCCACGCACGGTGAGCGGGAGCGTCCGCGAGCAACGCGGGATCCGACTTCAGGGTGTCCGCCACGTGGGCATCGAACTCCACGGCCCACGGCTCGCCCGAGGAGCCCGCCGACCAGTCGAGACGACCGAGGTTGTGCACCACGTTCCCGCTGCAGAGCACCAGCACTCCCTCGTCGCGCAGCGGCGCGAGCGCGCGTCCGAGTGCGACGTGGTCGGCGAACGGTTTGGTCGCATCCAGTGACAGCTGCACCACCGGCACATTGGCTGCGGGAAACATGTGTGCCAGCACCGACCATGTGCCGTGGTCGATGCCCCATGCGTCACGGTCGGCACCCACCCACACGGGGTCAAGCACCTCCATGACCCGAGCGGCAAGTTCCGGTGAGCCGAGAGCCGGGTAGTCGAATGCGAACAGCTCGTCAGGGAAACCGTGGAAGTCATGGATGGTGCGTGGCTTCTCCATTGCGGTGACTTGGGTGGAGCCGATCCACCAGTGTGCGGACACCGCAAGGATGGCCCGGGGTGTCGGGACTGACGCGCCGAACTCGGCCCACGCCGATGTGTGTCGGTTCGACTCGAGCGTGTTCATGGGGCTGCCGTGACCGATGAACACCGCGGGCATCAAGGTCGACGGGTTGTTCGCCACGGTTCGAGGCTAACGGC
>JBJTFB010000238.1:0-4682 GCA_046093205.1 Acidimicrobiales bacterium | reverse complement strand
CGTTCACACGGACCGTGAACGACGCGTCCGGTTCCTCCGTCAACCAGGACTTCCTCTTCACGACCACGTGGCTGATCGATCTCGGCTCGAGGTCGATGTTCGAGATCCCGGTCTCGGGCGGCCGGGCGTGGTTCGCCGCGGACAAGGGTCTCCAGCCGAGGTACATGAAGAGTTCGTTCCTCGTCACCGACGAGAACGGCTCCACCATCGACTTCGACGACGGGCTCGCGGCGAGGAGCCTCTACGCATACAGCCACTTCCAGGTGAAGGACGGCTGGCTGTACGCGCTGACGAAGCCCACCGTGGTGGGCAACGGGGACACCGCGATCCGGAGATGGAACATGGGCACGCTCGCGTTCGATGAATCCTGGTCGTTCGTGGTTCCCGCCACCACGACCTCCTTCGCGGTGGGCACGACATCAGTGCTCGTCACCTCGGCCAACGAGGCCAACCGGTACACCGCACTGGACATCCGGACGGGCTTCCCGAGGTTCACGTTCGACGCACCCGTCGCCAACACCATGAACAGCCGCACACTCGTCTCCGAGGGGGACGTCGTGTGGGGCACCGGGCTCTTCAACAGCCCCGCGGGCCAGCACGCCGTCGCACGCTTCGACATGACGAACGGGACGGTCCGGTACTCGGCGGTCGAGCCCACATGGTGCACGGCGGCCAATCCGCGCTGTCTCGACGCAGACCGCTACGACCGCACCCTGAAGATGCCGCTCGTGGTGGAGGGCGACAACCTCTACAGCGTGGTGGCCGGCCAGGTCGTCCGTGTCAACAAGACGACGATGGAAACAGCGAAGGGACCGCGCGGCACGTACCTCGACGCGGTCGGCGCACTCGGCGTGCGCGACGGACAGCTGTACACCTACGACACAGCCGCCCGCCAGGTCACACGGTTCGTCATTCCCTCGATGGAGGCCCGCGGCGCGATCGGCGCACCGTTGCCCGCATCCGCGGCCGCGGAATCGACCTCGGTCGTGAGCGGCCTCACCGGCACTGCGTCCGGTGTGCACCTGCTGCTGCGCAACCCCGTGACACTGAACAACACCACGGTCGGTTTCGGTGTGGTGAGCATGAACGCGGAGGGCACCCTGTTGCTCGGCCTGCGCAACGCACTCGTCGCCGACACGCTGGTGGCGGCTCTCCCGGTCGGCCCCATCGCCGGGCCTGGTGAGAACCCGGTGGACGTCCGCCAGGAGATCGACAACGGCCCACCCGCTTTCGCCGCGAACAACCCGGTGATTGTCCGCGTGCTTGCCGGCCACCGCAGCCTCACCGTCACCTTCTCCACCACGGCTCTCGGGAGCCCCCACAGGGTGGTCGACCAGACAGGCAAGGTCCGCTGCACCACCTCGACCGACCTCTGCGTTCTCAGGAACCTCAGCCCATCGGTTGCGCTCAGTCTGTCCGTGGTTCCCGCCGACAGGCCCGACAGCGGTTCGGTCTTCTCGCAGCCGATCAAGCCGTCATTCGTCACGAAGAAGGGTGTCGCCGTGAAGGTGTCATCGTTGATGAAGCCCGGCAAGGCCAAGCCGACCTGGACGGTGCGGGGGGGCTGCAAGCTGAACGCCGCGAAGACATCGCTCAGCGTGCCGAAGAAGACCGGCACGTGCACCGTGCGCGTGAAGGGCGGCAAGGGCAAGGCCGCGTACGACCTGTCGGCGCGTGTCGTGGTGAAGTGACGGCACCACGACCCCGGCGCTGACCCACGTCAGAACGGGTCGATCACACCCGCGAGCACCAGCACCACGACAACCCACAGTGCCGCACCGCCCCAACGCTTCACGCGTGTGTCCGGCCACGGCACCACGGACCGTCCGAAGGAATCGAGGATGCCGAGCACAGCAGACGGCACGAAGAGCCACGGCGTCACCGAGCGCACGGTGTCGGCCGTCGGCGAGTCACCCAGCAGTGCCGCACCGAGCCAGCCACCGACGAGCACGAGCACGGCGAACCTGAGGAAGCCCCGGGGCAGCCACCTCGAGACCGCCGCGCTGTCGGGCAGAGAACCCTCAACCGGCTTGATCGCGAACGGTGCAGTGAGAAGAACTGCCGATGCCACGGTTGCGGCGCCGACACCGAAGTACGGCGCGGACACGAAGAGATACAGCGCGAACCTTGTGGCGGCACCGAGCACGGCCCACGGAGCAGATTGTGCGGGCATCTCCGCCGGTTGAACGGCCCTCAGCCGTTCGGGGTACGAGTGCACCGCGCGGTCCTCGAGCGCGAGCCGCACGGTCATGGCGGCCAACACCGTCCACTTCGTGAGTCTGACGTCACCGTCATCGGCGATCACGGTTCCCGACAGACCGTTCAGCACCTGTACGAGTGCCGACACCGCGAACATGGTGCCGACGGGCCCCATGACGTAGTCGAGCACCCGTTCCCGCAGGGCAACATCCGAACCGTGGACAACGCGCCGCAACGGCCTCACCACATTTCCGATCAGTGCCGGTGACAGGAGCACCACCCACATGCCGAGCATTGTCCGCACCCCGGCCCAGTCGCCGATGTCTCCCGACACTGCGGACAACACGGTGAACGAGAGCGCCACGACCGCGCCCGACAGCGAATCCAACGTGCCGAGCAGAAGCACCGCCACGAGCAGCCAGGCGGCGGGGAGACCGATGTTCCCGCGCGTGTCGAGCGCCCACAGCACACCTGCCGCCGCCGCCAGTGACCACAACACCATGTACACCGAGCCGAACATCGCCCGCGCCCAGGAACCGTCCACGAGGATGCGCGGTGCCACCGACGAGTACTGCCCCATCGACGCCGGGATACGCCTGAACGTCGCGTCGATCCGCTCGGTCCCGCGCCGGCGCCACAGTGACCCGCTGTCCCCCGCGCCTGCGCGCGAAGTCGTCCTGAGTTTCAGCCGCTTCGTGGCAAGGGTCGAGAGTCGGCCGGCCGAGCCGTCGCCGCCTGCGGTGCCCGCCGCTCCCCCGAGAGCCGCGGCCGCCCCGGCTGCCGACAGTGCGGCGAACGCAGCGAGCGTCACCGACAGGTCGCGCGTGGTCGCGGGGTCGTCCGCCGGTGAGTAAGCGGCACCAATCTCCGTCGGTGCGTCACTCCCCGAAGGTGCCGGGGACGTGTCCGTGACGGTGGATGCCGGCGCGGAGTCATTCGGTGCAACCGTGTCGCCTGTTGCGCCGGCGCCGTCACCAGGGATGGAATCCTCGGATTCCCCGGGCACCGTCGTCGCAACGGTGACAGACGGTGTCGGCGGTGTTCCGCTGGCCGGGTCGACGGTGGTGGTCGGTGGGTCGACCACGGGTGCACCGTCACCGTTGACGGAGGTGACCGATGAGGTCGCGGCGGGAACGGAACCTGAAGGTGACACCGTGGACGACACCGCCACCTGCTCGCCCGCAACGGTGTCCGTCGGGCCTGTCGCATCACCGACGGTCGTCGTGGTGCCGGAGTCCTGGCCCTGCTGCTCGACGGACACGGTGAGGATCATGTTGCGACCGGTCTCGTTCGGCAGCCACGGGCCGCTCGAACCGACAGAGCCGAGATACGAGACGAACTCCGGCGCGGGGTCAACGTTCGACATCGGAATGTTCAGTGCCGTCTGCACCGACACCGGGCCGTCACCCGGCCCGGCAGTGGCAACGACGAAGTACTCCGTCGATGCGGCAAGCGCCGGCGACGGACTCGTCCCCACCGTCGCCATGCCTTCGTACCCCTCGTCGACGGTGACCGACCCGAGCCGTGCCAGCCTCGTCCCGGGCAGGCCGTTCGCCGATGAGTGGAGAGCAAACTCGATGTCGCGCGGACCCGAGACCGACGTCCCGGTGCGCGACACCCGCACGGTGATGCTCGTGATGGTCGTGCGTCCCGGGTTCGAGGTGAACCTTTGCCCCACCGACTCCACGGACACATCGGTGTCCCTCGGCTCGGGGCCCGACTGCATCTGGTACGGATGGTCGACGGCGATCTCGAAGTTGTTGCCGGGGAAGATCGCGGCATTGCGCGAATCATCGTCATTGCCGCCGCATGACGCGAGTCCGAGCACAGCCACGGCGGCTGCGAGAAGCTTCCACGCACCGTGGTGATTGTTTCGTCTGTCCTTCACCCCTTTTCACACTAATGAGCCGACGCAACCGGGATGACAGTCAGTGACTCTCCCGTGTTACGGTTGGGAGATGGGCTCCGCACGTGAGACATGGCTTCGGCTGACTCTCGGTCTGTGCGCAGTGTCCGCTGTTGCCGTGGTCGCGGGCCCGTCACCCACGGTGTCCGCCGTCCCGAACGGAATCCAGGCCGTTGCCGGACTGGGCACCACGTATGTGGACACCGTTACCGACGGTGGTGACTGGTACCTCGTCGGCTACGGCGCGAACGGCAACGTGGGGTCACTCACGTCTGCGACCGGAACTTTCAACGCGGCGACGCGCACCGGGTCGGCGACACTGGATGCTGTCTCCTTCGCGCAGGGCGGGACGGAGATTGCGTTCGCTTGGACGGCTGCAGGCGGCTCACTCCCCACCGGAGGTCTCGACTCGTACGACAAGGCTGTGTCATTCGTGCTGCCGAACCCCGACACCATGACCCTCACGGGTGCAGCCTCACCCGCTGCCGGGGGCGGCAGCGGCAACTTTTCGATCGTCGGCACCTCCGCCGACCAGTCCACGGTGCGTGGAAGCTTCACGCAGCCGCCGTGGCTGTGC
>JBJTFB010000237.1:0-5147 GCA_046093205.1 Acidimicrobiales bacterium | reverse complement strand
GTGGCGGGCGTGGCGCACACGTGCGTGATCGCAGCCGACAACCGGGTGATGTGCTGGGGCGACAACCAGTTCGGCCAGCTCGGTGACTCCACGTTCCCCGACGGCTCCAGCACACTCCCGGTGGCAACTGCGGGTTTCGGGGGCCGCACACCGGTGCAACTGGCAGCGGGACGCAACCACACGTGCGCGCGGATGAGCGACGGCACCGTGTGGTGCTGGGGAGATAACACCAACGCGCAACTCGGTAATGCCGGTGGAACGAACGCAGACCCCACGCAGGTCACTCTTCCCGCATCCGCCACGTGGATCTCCGCCGCCGGCAACACTTCGTGCGCCCGCACCGCAACACAGCTGCTGTGCTGGGGCCGCAACAACAAGGGCCAGCTCGGCCTCGGCACCACGCAGGCCAGCGGCGGTGTGGCACCCACCGCGGTACCCGCCGTGCCCGGCACATTCGATGCGGTGTCGGTTGCCGGTGGCTTCGAGCACACGTGTGCCGCATCGGCGGCGGGGGAGGTGTGGTGCTGGGGCGAGGCCGGCCGCCTGCAGCTGGGCAACGTGGTGAACTCCACGGTCGACCAGTCATCACCGCAACGCACCGATGCGCTCGGCGACACCGCGCTCTCCGTGGCCGCGGGGAAGGAATTCTCGTGCGCGCGTGTCACCGGTGGCACGGTGTGGTGCTGGGGCGACAACCAGTCGGGCCAGCTGGGTCGCGGTTCCACCAGCCCCGCGAGCTCCGCCACACCCACCGCGGTGGCGGGCACGGGCACCGTGGGAATCCTGTCCACGGGTGACCTGCACGCCTGCACCGTGAGCACCGCGGGTGCGCTGCGCTGCTGGGGCAGCAACACCTCCGGCCAGCTGGGCACGGGCTCGGGAGCCGACGCGTCCACGCCCGCCGCGGTGTCGATCGCGGGGGGAACCGTGGCCGACGTGACGGCGGGCGGCTCTCACACGTGTGCCGTGCTGCAGACGGGTGCCGTGCACTGCTGGGGCGCGAACGCATCGGGCCAGCTCGGCACCGGCGACACCACGCCGCGGTCGGCGCCGGTGAGCGTTGCCTCTCTGCCTACGGTGTACACCACCACCACAGCTGCTCCCACCACCACGGCTGCACCGACCACAACCGTTCCGCCCACCGTTGCACCGACGGTTCCGCCCGACACCGCATCGCCGACCTCGTCACCGACCACCACCACGGCCCCGTCGACTACGACCACCTCCGCGCCCGCCCTCGCGCAGTCCGCAGCCGGCACCGCCAGCACCGGGCCGCGCACAAACGTGCTCACTGTGCGCCGCGGCCGCACACTCACCGCCGCGCGCATTGCGGGCGCCACGGGGCTCTCGATACCGCGCGGGTCGCAGGGCAGGCTGCGTCTCAGCATCGTGTCGGGTGCGAGGTCGTGTCGGTTCGCCGGCACGAGCGTGCGCGGCACCGCCACCGGAACCTGCCGTGTGCGGGCCGTCCTCGTGCGCACGAAGGGCCCCACCACCGTGCGCACCGTCACCGTGAAAGTGGTGCGCTGAGGGGGTCTCCCTCGCGCGCGCCCACGCGTGCGCGTACGCGCCCACATCCCGCGCGCGCCCGCCAGCGCGGGGGGCGGATTTCTTGTTTCCCCTGTGCCGCAAGGGTTTTCGGGCATCCTGGCCCCGTTTCCGGCACACCCCCCTCGCTATGTAGGGCCCCCATGAACAACGCACTCATCATCGTGGAGTCACCGAACAAGGTGGCGACCATCCAGAAGATCCTCGGCCCCGGGCACACCGTGGCCTCGACGCGGGGGCACTTCGCCGACATCCCGGAGAAGAAGAACGCCGTCGATGTCGACAACGGGTATGCCATGGAGTACTCGCTCACCTCGAAGGGTGCGGCAGTGGTCGACGAGCTGCGCGGACTGCTGGCCGGTGCCGACGAACTGGTGCTCGCCACCGACGCCGACCGCGAGGGCGAGATGATCGCCCACCTGCTGGTGGAGTTCCTCGCCCCCACGGTTCCCGTGAGCCGGGTGAGGTTCAACGCCATCACCGCCGATGCGATCGGCGAGGCGATGCGCAACAGGGGCGGCATCGACACCCGTCTTGTGGAGGCCGCCCGTGCACGGCGGGCCCTCGATCATCTCGTGGGGTTCCGCGTGTCGCCCGAACTGTGGGCCACGGTGAGGGGGAACCTGTCCGCCGGCCGCGTGCAGAGCCCCGCACTGCACCTCATCGTGCAGCGCGAGATGGAGCGGCGCAGCTTCGTGAGTGTCGACTACTGCGGCATCACCATGACGCTCGCCACCGACCCTGCGGTGTCGGCCACCCTCCGGCGCATCGACGGCCGCGAGGTGGCAACCTCCTCGCACTTCGCCGCCGACGGATCGCTGAAGGGCGCGGGCCGCAAGGGGGTCACGGTCCTCGATGCCGACGCCGCCACGGCACTCGCCGCACGTCTCGGCGGCCGACCGGTGCGTGTCGCGGCGGTGGACACCAAGGGGTACCGCCGCAGGGCACCGTTCCCGTACGTGACCTCCTCGTTCCTGCAGGATGCCCAGAGCCGTCTCGGCCTCGACGCGAAGCCGGCGCAGTCCGCGCTGCAGCAGCTGTTCGAGAAGGGTCTCATCACCTATCCCCGCACCGACAGCCCGCACATGGCGCCGCATGCGGTGACTGCCGCCCGTAACACCGCGGTCGCGATGTTCGGTGCGGATGCCGTGCCCCCGAAGCCGCGACCGCTCGGCGGAAAGGTGCGCAACGCCCAGGAGGCCCACGAGGCGATCAGGCCCACCGATTTCTCCCGTCGCAGGGCCACCGGTGTGTCCACGAACGCCGCCCGTGTGTACGAGCTGGTGTGGCAGCGCACCGTCGCGTCGCAGATGACCGACGCCACCGGCACCACCACCACTGTCACCTTCGAGGTGCTCACCGCCGGCAACGCCGAGACGTGCTCGTTCGTCGCGTCGGGAACCGTCATCGACAACCCCGGCTTCCGCAGGGTGCAGCCCTCGTCGGGCCGGGACGAGCCCGTGATGCCCGCGTTCGCCACCGGGCACCGTGTGGAGTCCGTGGATGTCTCGGTGAGCGAGCACCGCACCACTCCGCCTGCGCGCTACAACGAGGCCAGCCTGATCGCTGCACTCGAGAAGGAGGGCGTCGGTCGGCCGTCCACCTATGCCGAGATCCTGGGCACACTCAAGCAGCGCTACGTGTGGAGCAAGCGCGGCGACAAGGCGTTGATCCCCACCGTCACGGGTGTCGCCGTGAACCAGGTGATGCAGGCGTGCTTCGCCCCCCTCAACGACCTCGGCTTCACGGGCCGCTTCGAGCAGCAGCTCGACGAGGTCCTGGAGGGAACCACCGACATGCGCCGCGTCCTCGACGCGTTCTGGGCCGACGGCAGCGGGGCCGGGCCCGCACTGCGCACCATGATCGAGCAGCGCGCCGCGAACTTCGACCCGAGGAAGAACCCGGTGATGGAGTTCGGTGTGCACCCGGTGCTGGGGGAGCCCGTCACGCTCCACGGCGGCAAGGCACCGCGGAGCAAGAGGGCACGCGGCAACCCGTACCTGAAGTGCGGCGGCACCAATGTGCCGGTGGCCGACGAGACCGAGATCGACCTCCTCACCCCGGAGGCGGCGTTCGCACTCGTGTCCATGGACCGCACCCCCCGCACCCTCGGTGAGCACGAGGGCCACGAGGTACGGCTGCTGGTGGGCCGCCACGGTCCGTACGTCACGTGGAACGGTGTCAACGCCTCGGTGCCGAAGACCGTCGATGCGGCAGGCATCGATGTGCCGGCTGCACTCGCACTGCTGGAGGCACGCACGGAGCGCGACCGCAAGCGCGCCGAGCGGGCCGTGGCGCGAGAGGCGAAGCGCCGCGGCCGCCCGTAGCGTGGGGCGCATGGACGCACCACCTGCGATGGAAGTGGAAATGGTCGTCGAGATCCCGCAGGGGTCACGCAACAAGTACGAGATGGACCACGACACCGGCCACATCTGGCTCGACCGCACGCTGTTCACCGCCACGCAGTACCCGCTCGACTACGGGTTCTTCCCGGGCACCCTCGGCGAGGACGGCGACCCGCTGGATGCGCTCGTGTGGCTCAGCCAGCCCACGTTCCCGGGGTGCCACCTGTGGGTGCGGCCGGTCGCGGTGTTCTGGATGGCCGACGAGAAGGGCCCCGACGCGAAGGTGGTGTGCGTGGGTTCGCGTGACCCGCGGTTCGGGTCCTACCGCGATGTCGGCGATCTGCCCGAGCACCTGCTCGCGGAGGTCGGGAACTTCTTCGAGGTGTACAAGCTGCTCGAGCCGAACAAGGCCACCACCGTGCGCGGCTGGGAAGGCCGGGCCGAGGCCGAGGCGGAGATCCGCGCCGCACTGGCCCGCCACGGCCACTGAGCCCCGCCCGGAACCCTTGCCGCACAAGGACTTCAGCGGATATCCACCACTTTTCACGAGGACACTTTTACGGTGCTGATGCGGACCCGGTCCGCAGAAAGTGGGGGTTATCCACATGTACACACTCGGAGCTCTGCTCATCACCGCCCTCGTGCTCAGCCACGCGGTCTCCGTGATCGAGTCCGTCCTCGGCGCAGTCCAGGTCCACGGAGTCATCAAGAAGATCCCGGTCATCGGGGAGCACCTGAACCTCATCATCGCCGTGGCGATCGTCTGGTACCTGAAGATCAACCTCATCGCAGGATGGGGCGTCACGTTCAGCGACGACTGGATGACCTACACCGCGAACGCGATGGTGCTGCTCGGAATGGTCCCGCTCGGGGCCGCCATCATCGAGATGGTCCGCAAGGGTCTCCGCGCCTAGCAACCCGCCCAGTCCCAGTCCCTCTACCCCGAACGGGGCCGCTGACCGGAAGGTCGGTGGCCCCGTTCGGCTTTCTCCGGGGCCGCTGTGTGTCGCTGCGGTCAGGCCTTCACGCGCGGGATGATCACCACCGGCACCCTGGCGTGCCGGGCCACGTAGTCGGCGGTGGATCCGAGCAGCAGGCCGGCAAGCCCACCGTGCCCGCGTGCACCCACGACCACCATGTCGGCCTTCTCCTCCAGCAGCGCGGTGCGCGGGTCGAGGTGGACGTACTTGGTCTCGAGCGACACACAGCGGCCCCGGAGAAAGCCGTACGGGGCGACCGACCTTGCGGTCAGCG
>JBJTFB010000236.1:0-8254 GCA_046093205.1 Acidimicrobiales bacterium | reverse complement strand
CCATGAACCCGAGGCCGACGAAGACGTCCTCGAGTCGCTCGGTGGCCTGGGTCACGAGATGCAGGCGCCCGCGGCGCGCACCCGTGCGCAGCAGAAGCTCGGACAAGTCGACCCGGGGGGCAGCCACCGACTCCGCGAACGCGGCAGACTTGAGCTCCTGCTCTCGTTCCTCAACGGCCGCGGTCACCTGCTGCAGTGCCTCGTTGATCAGGCGCCCCGATTCCCGGCGCCGGTCTGGGTCGGACTCCCGCCCGAGTGCCGACTTCAGCGCGGTCAGGGTGCCCTTCCTGCCCGTGGCGGCGTTGATCGCGGCACGCAGCTCGTCGAGTGAGGCTGCAGCCGACACGGCGGCGAGCGCGTCAGCCAGCGCATTCCCGACTTCCGACGTTCCGTGCGCCCCGCTCATGACGAGATGACGCTAGTCCCGCTGACGGTCGTTGACGGGCCTGTTTGCGGACGGTCGGTCATTCGCCGGACCGCTGCCACCCCACATGCATTGCGAGCACGGTGGCAGCCATCGCGACGTTCAGACTCTCGGCCCGGCCCTCGTGGGGAACCCGCACCCAGGAGTCGACGGGGGCGTCGGACGGGAGTCCCCGCGCCTCGTTGCCGAGAACCAACGCGACCGGCCCGTCGAAATCGGCGCTGCGCATGTCGATCGCACCCTCATGGCTCGTCGTACCCACGAGCCGCAGCCCGAGACTGCGGAGATCCGCGAGCGCAGTGACCGACCTGACAGGCACGTGGAACACGGCTCCCGCCGATGCGCGGACGGTCTTGGGCGACCACACGTCCACTGCGTCACCGCACAGGAACACTCCGTCCGCACCGGCGGCCTCCGCCGACCGGATGATCGTGCCCAGGTTGCCGGGGTCGGAGATCCCGTCGGCCACCACGAACCACGTCCCCGACGAGACGTCCACCGGAGGTTGCCGCGGGACGGCGCACACCGCGAGAACCCCTTGTGGCGTCACCGTGTCGTTGACGGAGTCGAACGTGCGTGCATCAAGCACGTACGGAACGGACCGTACGCACTGCGGCGCCTCCTCCCCCTCGCGGACGTACACCTCACGGATGTCAACCCCCGCGGCGGCGGCGTCCTCGAGAAGGACACGACCCTGCACCACGAACAACCCGGCCTCGGCACGTGCGCTCCGGCGACCGACGAGACGCCGGAGCGTCTGCACCCGCGGGTTCGACGACGAGAGGGTGCCCGGTCTCAGGCGAGGGCCGCCTTCGCCGATGCCACCAGGGCACCGAAGGCCTCCGCGTCGTGCACGGCGAGGTCGGCCAGGATCTTGCGGTCCACCTCGATACCTGCGGCATTCAGCCCCGCGATGAAGCGGCTGTAGCTGATGTCGTTCAGGCGGCATGCAGCGTTGATGCGCTGGATCCAGAGACGACGGAACTCGCCTTTGCGTGCCCGCCTGTCACGGAATGCGTACTGCCCCGAGTGGAGCACCTGCTCGTTCGCCGCACGGAACGAGCGGCTCTTGTTGCCGTAGTAGCCCTTCGCCTGCTCGAGGACGGCCCTGTGCTTCTTGCGGGCATGGACTGCCCTCTTCACGCGTGCCATGTGATGGTCTCCTTCTCGTCTCTTCGGTCAGCGCTCGCCGAGGAGGCGCTTGATCTTCTTCTCGTCGGTGGGGTGCACGTCGCGGTCGCCCGCGAGGCGACGGGTGCGCGTGCTCGACTTCTTCTCGAACAGGTGCTGGCGGTTGGCCTGCTGGCGGCGCAACTTGCCCGACCCCGTCTTCTTGAACCGCTTTGCGGCCGTCTTGCTTGTCTTCATCTTCGGCATGTGTCTCTCCTGCTCTACTTGTTCTCTTCGACGACGGGGGCATCCCCGGCGTCCCCTCTCTGCGGTGTCTCGTTCTGGTTGTCTGTCTTCTTCTGGGGCGTCTTCTTGTCGGGCACCAGCACCATGGTCATGTTCCGGCCCTCGAGCCGCGCCTGGGTCTCCACCTTCGCGATCGGCCCCAGCTGCTCGAGCACCGCATCGAGGATGCGCGAGCCGAGCTCGGGGTGGGCCATCTCGCGACCGCGGAACTGCAGCGTGACCTTCACCTTGTGACCATCGGCCAGGAACTCGTGCATGTGACGCACCTTGGTGTCGAAGTCCCCCTTGCCGATCTTCGGCCGGAACTTGACCTCCTTGACGGTCACCTGCGTCGTCTTCTTCCGCGACTCCTTGGCCTTCTGGGCCTCCTCGTAACGGAACTTGCCGTAATCCATGATGCGACACACCGGCGGGTTCGCCAGCGGCGCGACTTCGACGAGGTCGAGGTCGAGCTCCCTGGCGAGCGCGAGGGCATCTGCAGTGTTGCGGATGCCCACCTGACTGCCGTCGGGCCCCACGAGGCGAACCTCACGGACCCTGATGCGCTCATTGATGCGCGGCTCGTTCTGCGGCGCGGCTATGGCCGATCACTCCTGTGCAACGGGCTGTGCCCTCCTTCGTGTCCCGCCTGGGCGGCTGATGTGCGCGCACACGGACGAAACGGAACCTCGGTTCCCCTGGAGGACCCGGGCACTCCTCCGGCCGGCTCGGCCATCATCGGGTGCACAGGTGGGGGTCAACGCCCCGCTTCGCATATGTGACCCCGCTAGGGTACCGCTGCCATGGTCGAGGACAACGCGATGGACCCCGGTCTCGAGGCCGCACTGGCGGAGACGAGGGAGCGGATCGGCTCGGTTCCTGCCGAGGTGGTGGTCACGAACCATGCGATGGGCCTGTACGAACTGGCCGCCATCCACCTCACCGCGGACCCACCCCGCATGCCGGAGGCCGCCCTTGCCATTGATGCGTTTGCCAGCCTGGTGGACGGCCTCGGTGACAGGCTGGGCGAGGCGCACGAGACTCTCGCTGCGGCCCTCGCCACCGTGCGCATGGCCTATGTGAGCCTCGCCCGGGGCGGGGACACAGCGCCGCCGGGTTGACCGCCGGGGCGCGGTGCGTCTCAGACGGGCGAGATCGCGACGGCCTCGTCGCGCTTCACCCGGAACTCGACATTGAACATCACACGTGTCCCCACCGCGATGTCACGCGATCCGTCGGCGATGGACACGCAGTGGAACGGCCACACTGTTCCGGAGTCGTCGGTGACCCCGCCGAGGCCCCGGTGGACGTCGAACGCAGTCACGGTGCCCGAACGACGGTCGTGCGCCGGGCCTGACATCCGCGTCCCTTCCTAGTGGATGATCTTCGAGATCGGGATCTCGAGGAGGTCGGAGGCCCCGGCATCGATCAGCGCGGGGATCAGCGTGTT
Organism: Acidimicrobiales bacterium; assembly: GCA_046093205.1. GTDB lineage: Bacteria > Actinomycetota > Acidimicrobiia > Acidimicrobiales > Ilumatobacteraceae > UBA2093. The sequence goes on along the minus strand of JBJTFB010000236.1, from coordinate 4,985 downwards.
GATGCCCTGCTTGGGCACCACCGACTCCACTGCGAGGTCCCCGGAGGCGAGACGCGCGACCGTCGGCGACTTCGCGGACGGCAGGAGAGCAACCACTCCGTCCAGCCTCGACTCGGCGACGTTCAGCTTGAGGAGCACCTTCCCGCGCGCCTCGAGGGCTCCGTTCAGGAGCGACATCAACTGTTCCATCGCGTGCCGCCTGGCGGGGTCCTCCCACGACACCGGGTTCGCCACGAGTTCGGTGTAGCTGGTGAGGACGGTGTCGATGATGCGAAGACCCGCCGCGCGCAGGGCGCGGCCGGTCTCGGTGATGTCGACCACGCAGTCCGCGATATCAGGGATCTTCGCCTCGCTCGCCCCGTAACTGAGTCGCACATCCGCACGCACGCCGCGCTCTGCGAAGTAGCGCCTCGTGAGCTCGGGGTACTCGGTGGTGACGCGCACGCCGTCACCGAGGTCGGCCACGGACCGTGCGGTGGACCCGTCCGCCACGGCCACGACCACCCGCACGGGCTGCGACGTGGCCTTCGAGTAGCGGAGCTCGCCGAGGCTCACGACGTTGCTGGCTGTCTCCTCGATCCAGTCGCGTCCGGTGATGCCGATGTCGAAGAGACCCTCGGCCACGTAGACGGGAATCTCCTGGGGCCGCAGGATGCGGACCTCGCCGATGCGCGGGTCGTCGATCGATGCGCGGTAGTCGACGGAGGATGACCTCACGACGGTGAGATCGGCGGCCTCGAAGAGGTCGAGCGTCGCCTTCTCGAGTGAACCTTTGGGCAGGACGATCCTGAGCACCGCGACAGGCTAGCGAGGCCGCCTCAGTGCTCCGTGGGGGTTTGTGCGAGCAATGCAACTGCGTGCGTGAGCACGTCGGCCACCGCCTCGAACTGCTCCACGCACCCCTTCGGTGATCCGGGTGTGTTCAGGACGATGCATCTGTCCACGATGCCCACGACTCCGCGCGAGAGCCGCCCGAGTGGGTTCACCGCCCTCATCGCCTCGGCGAGACCGGGGGCGGCCCGGGTGATGACACGTGCGGTGCCCTCGGGAGTCTCGTCGCGCGGCGCGAATCCCGTCCCCCCCGTGGTGACTATGACACCGGTGAACCCCGCCGACATACGCCGCAGAGTGGCCTCCACGGTGTCGGCGCCGTCGCTGCAGACTCCTCGTTCCGTGACGGTTCCGCCCGCCCGTGTCACCGCAGCCGCAAGAGCGCCACCGGAAACGTCCTCCCGGGTGCCCTCAAAGACTCCGTCGCTCACGGTGAGCACTTTTGCGTCGAAACCGGGCACGGGAACCAACCTACTCAGCCGAACCGCACCGGGAACGACGTGGTGAGACCGCGCAGCCATGCGGCGGCATCCATCTCGGATCGTGATTCCGGCCGGACTCGCAACAACCTGACGCACCCGTGGCCGGTGCCCACAGTTCCGTCCGCCAGCAACTGACCGGGCCCAGCCTCACCGTCGCAATGTTCCGCAGCGACGACGCGCACACGCCTGCCTTCCAGAACTGTGTGTGCCGCCACGGCTCTCACGCGCCGCAGCACGGCTGATGCAGGCTCCCCCCAGTCGATCACGAGGTCGGACGGGGAGATCTTGGCGGCGTATGTCGCCTCGCCGCTCTGTGGTTCCCCGACCGCAGACGGATCGGCGAGCACCCCGCACAGGAGACGCGCACCCAGCCGGGCGAGGCCTTCGGTGAGTGCGACGGTCCCCAGGTCGCCGACCGGGAACTCCTGCCGGGCGAACACCGGTCCGGTGTCGAGTCCCGCCTCGACCCCCATGATGCTCACACCGGTGGTCGTGTCGCCAGCCATGATCGACCTCTCCACCGGCGCGGCACCGCGCCACCTCGGCAGGAGCGAGAAGTGAACGTTCAGCATCGGCAGTTTCTCCAGCAGACCGGCAGGGATGATTCGTCCGTAGGCGACCACGACTCCCCGTGTGTCCGGCGGGAACGTGCGCCGGCTGAGTTCGTCGAGGTCGTCCGTCGTCTCGATGCCGAGCGCCGTGGCCCTCTCCTTCACCGGGCTCGGTGACACGGAAGAGCCGCGGCCCCGGCGAGCATCACGCCGGCTCACGACGAGAAGCACGGGATGGCCCGCATCCACGAGGGCGTCGAGGACCGTCACCGCCGCGTGCGGCGTGCCGAGGAACACCACCGGGCAGGGGTCCGCCACGGCCGCCTACTTCAGGACGATGTGACGCGCTTCGCCGCGGGGAACCTGCCCGTCGACGATCTTCCGGTACTCGGTGAGCGCCTCTTTGCGCTGGTCGTCGGTCATCCTGTCGAACATCAGCACACCGTTCAGGTGGTCGAGCTCGTGCTGGAAGAGCCTCGCCAGAAGTTCGTCGGCCTCGATGCGGATGTCGTTGCCGTCGAGATCGACCGCCTCGAGCAGCACCTGCTTGGGCCGCAGCATCTCCACGTACAGGCCGGGGATGGAGAGACACCCCTCGTCGTACACCCACTCCCCCGATGACTCCACTATGCGCGGGTTGATGAGCGTGACGGGCGTGCCGTCGATGTCGTACACGAAGATCTGCTTCTGCACACCGATCTGCGGCGCCGCGAGGCCGAGCCCGGGTGCCCTGTACATCGCCTGCATCATGGAATCCGAAAGCCGCACGATCTTGGCGTCGATGTTGCTGACGTCCTCGGCCACAACCGTCAGCACCGGGTCTCCGTATGTGCGAATGTCGTATGCCACAGGGTGAAGGCTACCGATGCGGGCATGCCCCGCAGGCGTATGGTGGCCCCGTGGGTGACGACGCGGAACGCACTGGGAGCCACTATTTCGACGAGCGACCGGACGTGGCGTCGCGACCACGGACCTACGAGTTGGCGGGACCGCACGGACCCATGCGGGTCACCTCGGACGCCGGCGTCTTCAGCCACGGCCGCCTCGACCGCGCGACAGAGTTGTTGCTCTCCCATCCTGCCGTGCCTCCCCTTGTTCCCGTGTCGGGTGACGTGGTCGACCTCGGGTGCGGGTCGGGGCCGGTTGCCCTGTGGGTGGCCGCACTCCGGCCCGGCTGCACCGTCTGGGCTGTGGACACGAACGAACGTGCACTCGCATTGACCGAGCAGAATGCAAGGGACAACGGTCTGCCCAACATCCGCACGACGACGCCCGCTGCGGTGCCGGCCGGTCTGCGAGTGGCGGCGATCATCTCGAACCCGCCCGTGCGGGTGGGCAAGCAGGCCCTGCATGACCTGCTCGACGAGTGGATGGCGAGGCTTCTCCCGGGTGGGGTGGCCGTACTGGTGGTGGGCCGGCACCTCGGGGCGGACTCGCTCCAACGGTGGCTCGAGGAACAGGGTCGACCCACCGAACGCCTGGCGAGTTCCGGGGGCTTCCGGCTCCTCTGCTGCCGAATCACACCCGCGGCGGGTTGACCGCCACGCGCACCTTTCCCCTCCATGCTGCCCGCACCGACTCGACGTACGCGGCCAGCACCGAAGAATCGGCCGACCTGACGAGCACCTCGCGCCCGTCGACCGACCTGTCGACCCCCTCGCCCTCCGGCAGTGCCCCCGGGTCGGGCAACTCGTCGAAGCCGAGCACGGCAATCTCGGTGAACGGCGGCAACATCAGCCGTCTGCGGAGTGCGACATCATCGTCAAGCCACGCCCGCACGTTGCCGTCCCTCACTGCGAGAAGCATCGGGTGCGAGGGCTGCCGTGTCTGGATCACCAGTCGACCATTGCGTCCGACGATGCGGGCCGCTCGGGCCAGCGATGCCAGCACCTCACGCGGGGCCGACAAACGTGGTGCGGAGAGGTCGCGGTCGATGTCGAGGAAGACGACCGTGCCCGCATCCCGCACCCTGTGGAGCAGAGCCTCAGTACCCACCCACGCGTCGGCACTGCCACCGATGTCATCACTGTCAGCGGTGACCTCACGGACGGTTGCACCTGTTGCGCGGGCGACATCATCGGCGATTCGGGCGGTTCCCGGTCTGACGTTGACCGCGCCGGTGGAGCCGCAGGCTGCACATGCACCATCAGTGCGGGTGCCGCAGGCACCGCACCGTGCGGTGTCGTGCTCGACCGACACGGTGGAGCCGCACACGCCACACACGAGGAGACTCCTGCAGCGCTTGCACGCAACAAGCCGCGCAGTGCCCTTCGTGTTCAGGACCAGGAGCGAGCGGCCAGATGACGTGCGCACCGAGTCAAGCGTCTCCGAGGAGAGCAGGGACCCCCGTACCGGGACCTCGTTCAGGTCCACCAGCTGCACCGGCGGCCAGCCACCGGGTGCCGTGGGTGTGGCCCGGTCGGCCAGCATCTCCGCACGTGCGGAGGGCACTGCCGATGTGAGCAGAACGGGCACGCCGGACCGACGGCCACGCTCCATGGCTACCTCCGCAGCCCACCACGTGGGCACACGTTCCTCGTGGAGGGACTCCTCGTGTTCGTCGACGACCACGATCGCGGCCAGTCCCGTGCACGGCGAGAGAACTGCCGAGCGGGCGCCGATCACAACATCACGTCCCGCCAGCGCCGCATCGATCTCGTCGGGGAGCTCGGCCGTGGTGAGGCCCTTCCTGCGAAGGTGTGCGGCACCGAGCCTGGCCATCCGCAGCGTGGGACAGACGACCAGCACCGTTCCCCGCGAAGCCGCCGTCACCACTGCCGACAGCGCCGACGCAAGCGGCGGCACCATCAGCACTCCCCCTCCCGCGTCGAGCATCGAGCGCGCGGACGTGGACACCTCGTCGCCGGGGTCGACGAACGTCCCGTGAGACGCGTTCACGGGTCTCACCCGCCTGCGTGTCGGTGTGGCCGACGCGAGGACGTTGCGCCGGGGTCCGCACCATCTCGTGGCCATCCATTCACTCAGGTCCGACACGACGGGGTCGACGCCGAGTCCGGCCACGGAGAGCACGGGGACCAGTCGTTCCCGCGGTACGGAGTCGAAACCGGGCCCTCCGGGCGCACCCAGCGCGATGACCCACCCGTCCACACGACGGTTGTTG